>JAZNJG010000153.1:0-5579 GCA_045577945.1 Bacilli bacterium
AAAGTTATAATTAAAAAAATATTTATTAAATATTAATTTATTTTAAGAGAGGTATAACTATGAGTGAAATTATTAAAGCACGTTGTAAAAAAATTAATCAGTATTTTACTTTGGAATTAAAGCAAGTTGGAAGAAATTATAAAGTAATTAACATGACTTTATTAGATGATGATAAAGCAAAGTTTGTTGTATCGAAAATTAAACAACCAAAGTTTGAAACAAATGAAAATTTATTGCCATGCTATAAATGTAATAGTAGAGTAATAGGTGGATGCAGTTGTGCAAAATCTAAAGTAAAATGTGAAAAGGGAAAATGGAACTTCCAATGTGTATACTGCAATGAGTTTGAAATTGACTATAGTTTACCTTCTTTAGATGATATTAAAGGAATGGTGGGAAAAGAAATCGAACTTGAACAAAACCAAACAGTAAAGATATCTGATTTATGCTCTGATGGTGAGAAGATTGAAAAAGTCGCTATCTCAGGTGGATGGGATGAAGCAAAAACAGGAAGAGCAAGAGATGTCGATTTTTCTGTTGTTCTAGCTAATAATTATACAAGTGAACTTGTATATTTTGGACAAAGAGAAGATATTTCAAAAAGTGTATACCATCATGGTGATAATTTAACTGGTGCAGGTTATGATCAAGCTGATGATGAAATGATAGATGTTGACTTGAAGAAAGTTCCAAGCAAATATGATAAGATTTTCTTTGTCATTAATTTATATGACTGTGTATCTCGTGACCAAACATTCAATGATGTTAAGAATTTATATCTCAGGATGAATAATAAGGATAATGGTAGAGAACTTTTAAGTTATAAAATAAGTAATAATAATGGCAGTGCTACAGGTCTTGTTGTTGCGATGATGTCACGTAGCGGAAATGATTGGACATTTAAAGCAATTGGAAATTACAATAATTGTACATCTGTTTCACAATTACAAAATTATTGCATCAGTAATAGATGGTAATAATCTTTTGAAAGGATTAAAATGGTGGAATATTATTATAATACTTTATGTGATGTCGATAAATATTGTTATAAAGTAGTTAGAGATAATCTTTTGAATAAAATATTTGAATTTAATACTCCAGTATTTAGAGATTTATCTGCTCTAACTTATGCAATTAGTAAAGATTATCCTGAACTTTATTACGTAGACTTTGATGATGTATATTACCGTACTGGAGATCAATATTGGATTAAATTTGGTAGTCATAATTATAATACAATGTTATTTGATAGAAAACTAAATGAAATTGTTAATAAAGGCAAGATTTATAGGACTGATTATGACAAAGTTAAATTTATTCATGATTATTTTGCTTATAATGTTAAATATGATTACCAATCATTAGAAGAAATTAATATCTATAATGCTCAATTGAAAAATACAGGTAATCCTAATAAACTTGATCATGCAATATCTGATGTTAATGCCTATGGATCTATTGTTGAAAATAGTTCTGTATGTCAAGGGATTGCTTTAGCTGCAGTATTGATTTTAAGAAAACTTGGTGTTGATGCCTTTTATATGAGTGGTATAAGTAAAGATAATACAAGTTTATTTCCTAAAGACAGTCCTCATGCTTGGTTTATGGCTTGGATAGATGGAAATTTGTACCATGTTGATATTACATCAGATTTATATATAGATTCATTTGAAACAATATCATATGCATTTTTAAATGTTAATGATAAGATGATGTCTAAAATTTTTAGATATGATTGTATGTACGAAGCTTTTTGTTTAGATAATAATTATTATTATAAAAATAATAAGATATGTAATAATGATAACGATATAATTAAATTATTTAGAACTATAAATTATAATGTAGAAAAGCAAACTATTTCATTTTTGTATCGTGGTTTTAAAAAAGAAGAACATATTATGCAATTATTTTCAAGTATATATAATGATTTGTGCAACGATGCTTGTGAATATAGTTGTTTAAAAATAATGAATGTTGTATATTTTACTATTAGAAAAAAATAATTTACAATAAAATAAATGACTACAACATTTTTCAACAATTTATTTACAATATTAAAATATTTTGTTATAATAAATTATATTATTCTATTAATATTAATATTTGAAATATAGAAGGGAGAAATAATATGAATAATAATCCTGCAACTCAAAGAAACGTTGACATCGTATTTTGTATCGATGGTACTGGAAGTATGGCAAACTGTATTGATAAATTAAAAGATCACGCTCTTACATTCCAATCAAAGTTTTCACAATATTTATTAACTAATAATACTGAAATTACTTCTCTAAGAGTAAAATTAATTACATTTAGAGATTATGGTTTTGATTCTGATGCAATGGTTATGACTGATTTCTTTGAATTACCAAATGAAGAAGAAGCATTTAGACTAGCATTAAATGAAATTGATGCTCATGGTGGAGATGATAATCCTGAAAATGGTCTTGAAGCATTATATTATGCAATGAAATCTGATTTCTATACAGGAAGAAAAGATAGACAAATTATTGTTCTATTCACTGATGCTGAAGCTTTACCATTACTTGAAAGAAAAGGTAAAGGTACTTATCCAGAAGATATGGTTGATGAAGCTGGTTTCCAAGATATGTGGGCATGTAGCAATCAATCATGCAAACTACGTAATAACTTAAAGAGATTAGTTATTTTCGCTCCTGCTGGAACTAAATATGAAGCTTTATCAAATACTTTTGAACAAGCTTATTTCACAGCTGTTGAAGGTGATAAGGGATTAGAAGATATTAATTTTGATGAAATTATTAAGATTATTGCAGCATCTGTTCAAGGATAATTTAATAAATATCTTATAGTCAAAAGAAATTTTAAGGGTTAGATAATATGCATACATCTAACCCTTTATTTGAAATATATATAAATTTTAAGGGAGAATATTTTTATGTTATATTACTTATATACAGTTGATAATAAATATGTTAATGATGCTGACTTCATTACTTGGGATGTTACAGGTTGTGGGGAAAAAATAATCGGAACAAAAAATGGAAAAAGATATTTTATTAAAAGAAATATTTCTGTTAGAAGACCACAAGAAGGCTTAGCTCCAGCCTTATACGAAAGACAAAAAAGAAGAGCAGACAATTTAGAAAACAAACAAAAAGAATTAAATAGAAGAATGAAAAGTTTATCAGTAGATACTGATAATGTAATTATTGAAGAAGAAAACTTTTGGGATAATGACTGTAATAAATATGTTACTGTAACAAGACTAATTGAAGGTGTAAATGATGATGATTGCGCTTATAATGGTGAATCTCTTGAGAACAAAAAAAGCATCTTATCTCAAATGGCAAAACTTATTGATAAAGTGCATAAATGTCATGTCATCCATGGTGATTTAAAGGAAAAGAACTTTTTGTTTAAAAAAGTTGGATCAAATTATTCTATTTATGTACTTGACTTTGACATGTCTTATCCAGATGATTTAATCCCAGATATTGATGAATTTGGTACTTCAGAGGGATATCAAAGCCCAGAAATTATTGAATACACATACAGTGAAGATGATGAATTAAAAACTTTAATTACTACAAAGACTGATATCTTTACGCTAGGTGTTATTTTTAATAGAATTTGGACAGGACAATTCCCTTCAAACTCACTTGATTTACAAAGTTGTGGTGAAGCTTTATTTGAAAATGGAACAATTACATTAGATGATTCACTAAATCAATTTATTGGTGATGAAAAGAAAGCAACATATATATCATTAATCAATTGGATGTTGCAAAAAGATCCTTCTAAACGTCCTACAGCTGAAGATGTATGTAATGTTTTAGCTGATAAAGCATTTATTCCTGTTGAATTTGTAATTGGTAAAGATGTAAAACCATTTACTGGTCTTTGGGATAGACATGTTGATTTAGTAGTTTATAATGAAGAAGAATTAAAATCAAAAGGTTTCACATCATTTGTTAAGTTAACAGTTGATGGTAAATTATTATATGAATTAAATAAAGATGGTTCATCTAGAGTATATACAATAGATGAATTAATCAGCAATAATATTTTACAACGTAAATCTACAGAGTTATCTGAACCATGGCCTGAGCATGAGATTGCATTCAAAACTCCTGATGAATTAGCTACTCTTGGTTATTTATCAATTCAAAGAGTTGAAGTCGCTGGTAATAAGAGATATCAAATTAAATTAGCAAGTGGTTTAAAATTTAATCAATCAAGAGAATGGCTACTTACAAATCGTTTAGCAACAATTCTTGAAACAAATGAAGATAATGTATTTGAAGAACCATGGCCAGAAGATAATGCTAAATGGAATAACCCTGAATTCTTTACAAAAGTTAATGTACAAAATATTACAAAACTTGTTGAAGGCGGAGAAAATAAATATAAAGTTGAATATGCTGATGGAACTTCAATTGTTGGAAATGGCAGAATTTTGAAACTTCTTAGATATTTAATCATAAAATAATTACATTTATATTATAAAAGAGGTATAAAATGGAAAAAACATCTAATCAAAAGTTTGACTTAAATACTAAAATATATGAGTTTGACAAAAACTTTGGTTTCACAATGATAGTTAATCAAAAGAAAGAAGATGCAGAACCTTATTTAGATGATGAATTATTAATTTGTTGTGATGGATTAGGAGGTTCTGGATCATCAGTTCATGATGTTGATGAAACAAAAATAGATACTTTTGAAGAAGTAAAAGATATTATTCTACCTGAATTAGAAGGTTCAACAGTAATGGATAATTATCTAAAAGAACTATTTAACTTTTTAATTAATGGTGATAACCTAACATCAGCTTTATGGGGATCAAGAGTATTAATGTCTAGATTTGTTTTTGCATATAAATTATTGAAGATGAATAATATGGATGAAATAAAGAAATTTATTTATGATGGCCATAAATATGTAAAAGCTAAACTAGAATTAAAAACTGGAGGAATTCGCCAACAACTATTATTACCATCAACATTCTGTGCAATTAAGTATCAAGAACTAGAAAATAAAGTGAAATGCAAAGCATTTTGGGCTGGAGATTCAAGAGGATATGTTCTAACAAATAATGGTTTACAACTATTAACAATAGATAATGAAAATGAGGCAACAGGCGGAATTAACAATCTATTCTATGAAAGCGATGAAGATCATACA
The DNA here is from genome assembly GCA_045577945.1 of Bacilli bacterium. GTDB lineage: Bacteria > Bacillota_I > Bacilli_A > ML615J-28 > CAG-698 > CAG-698. Next base: position 5,170 of record JAZNJG010000153.1, read on the forward strand.
AGAATAGATAGTTTAGATTATGAATTTGAAATGCCATGTGCATTATTTACATGTTCTGATGGAATATTTGATGATAGAGAAGCTATCCAAATCGAAAATATCTTTATTGAAAACTTAGTAGAATCAAAAGATATGGAAGAATACAAAAATAAATTATCACAATATTTTACTGATCATTTACAAGATGACTCTACTATAGCAATGAAATTCTTTGGATTTGATAGTTTTGAACAAATCAAAGAATACTTTAAAGAAAGATATAATAAAACAAAAGATTTATTAAACAAAGTAAATGAAAATATTAATTATATATTATTAAAACAAGACGAATTATTATATACTGATACAAAAGATGTATTATTAAATAGATGCAAATCAAGAATTAAGAATATAATGAATGATTTTGTTAA
>JAZNJG010000154.1:0-1722 GCA_045577945.1 Bacilli bacterium
CAATTGAACAACAAGAAAGATGGTTAAGAGCAAAAATAGTAATGCAATTTATATTTTTAAGAGAAAAACAAGGATACACTCAACAAGAGATTGCAGATAAAATGGGAGTAATGCGCCAACAAATAACAAGATTTGAAAATATGAGTAATTCACCAACTATTTTCTTTTTAGTTAAATATGCAAATGCACTTGATACAGAACTTGATGTTATTCTAAATGGTGTAGAATTAATAGAGGGGGCAAATAATGGCTAAATACAAAATTGTTAAGTTTGTTGATTAGGATGTCAATATTTCTTCAATAGAGAAAACAATATGGATTAATATAGAACATATAGCCATATTATTTGAAAAATAAAGATTATTTATTTTTGTAAGATATAGAGTGAATTCAAAAAGACTACAAGAATTCACTCTTGTGCAAAAAATGCACATTGGAAATTCGACAAATTAGAAGAATTATGAGTTAGATGTAAAAATATATTATGTAATTATCTAAGTTAGCTTAGTTGCATATTTTGCGTTTGAACTAATTTTTAAAAAATAACTATTTTAAAAATGTGAAAAGTATAAAGTATATAAAATTTATTGTGAGGGGAGGTAAGTAATGAGTGAAACAAAATATGAAGTTGTTAAATTTATAGATGATAACATTGAATTAGATGTTAATATTGATCCATACAGTGAAACTATATGGCTGACACAGTCACAAATGTCTATTTTGTTTGGTGTAGATATTAGTAGAATTAGTCGGCACATAAAAAATGCATTAAATGAAGAAGAAATTACTTCACAAAGGAATTTGCGTAAAACGCAAATTGCAAACTCAGATAAGTTAGTACATTTATATGATTTAGATGTTATTATTTCTGTAGGATATAGAGTTAAATCAATTAAAGGGGTAATTTTCAGAAAATGGGCTACCAAAGTATTAAAGGAATATTTATTAACAGGTTATGTTATTAATAAAGAAAGATCTCTTGTTACGAATGAAAATTATGTAAGACTTATTAATAAAGTTGAATCTTTAGATGAAAGAGTTAGTAATATTGAAAACAATTATAAACCACTAGAATTTAAAAACTCTCAACTATTTTTTGATGGACAACTTTATGATGCATATACTTTAATACAATCTTTATTTGAAAGAGCAAATAATGAAATCATTATTATTGATAATTATGTAGATAGAACAATACTTGATAGATTAGTAGTTAAAGATAGAAATGTTCAAGTTATTATTTATACAAGTATAAACTCAAAACTATTGGGTATAGATATAAACACATTTAATAGTCAATATGGTGGATTAGATGTAAGATATACTACAAATGTGCATGATAGATATATTATTATAGATCAAAATAAAATTTATCATTTAGGTCATTCAATTAAAGATTTAGGTAAAAAGATATTTTCTATAAGTGAATCTGACAGTAATTTAATATCCAAATTATTAAGTAATATTTAGAAGTGACTTATAGTCCCATACACCATATAAAAAGATAGATATCGTAGCAGTTATACATTTTTTGAAATCTGTAAGTCTTCTAGTAAGGCTTATTTTTTTTGTATTTTATATGGTATTTTAACCATTTTAGGCTAGAATATCCTTTTTCTTTATAAAATAATGATTATGATAATTATAAATAATGCACTAATAAATTGATAGTTAATAGGAAATGTTTGATAAGAATATTCAGATTCATTATAATGCATAAAG
>JAZNJG010000155.1:0-1763 GCA_045577945.1 Bacilli bacterium
TATATTATTTAAATTAAAAAAGCTAATAACATAATTATCTAAGCGATAGTTATGCTATTAGCATTTTTTTTAGAATGTAAATTTATAAGAATTATTTTCTTTTACATATTCAATATCTAATTCTTTAAGAGCATTATCTAAATTAATATAAAATTCATCTTTGTAAATGATTAAATCATTTATAACAACTTCTTTATTATTGAAGTTAAATGTAAAAGTTAACTTATCTTCATCAAAAACAGCAAGAGTATTTAAAGCATCTGCTAAAGATTTCCCTAAGATAAAATTACCATTAATAAATAGATTATCTTGAACAATCTTTCTATCATCTAATATAATTTCCTTTTCGTTAATTAGTACATTAGAAGGCATATATTTAGAATGTGTTTCTGTCCATAATTTAATAGATTTTTCAAATAAACTATCACAAGAATAAGAAATATTTTTATTAAAACCATTTGTAATGAAACATCCACCAATTTTATATTTTAAATTGAAGAACATATAACTTCTTACGCCATATGCTCCACCAGTGTGACCTTTGTAAGTAAATCCATTAGGTCCTTGGATTACACGCATTTGAATTGCTTTTCCACGATATTCATCATTTGGTTTTCCTGCCCATTCTTGTTGATACATTTTTTCTACAGTTTCTTTCTTTAGAATTGTAACGCCATTATATGTACCATAGTTAAGGAACATTCTCATAATGATTGATAAATCTTTCATACTAATAAATAATCCACCAGCAGGGCCTCTAAAGTTATTACCAAGTTCGAATACAGGAAGTTTTGAATTGATAAATCTTGATTTATCCCATTCATATAAACCATCTTTTCTTGGAGAATACATATTAGCAATATCATCTTTATGATTAATTCTACCTGCTTTAAAGCTTGCATCTAAACCTAAAGGTTTGAAAACATGGTTCTCCATATAATCAACATATAATTCACCAGAAGCTTTCTCAATAATGCAAGCCATAATTCCGCATCCGAAATTTGAGTAACAGAATCTAGTTCCTGGTTTATAGTTTCCATAAGTAAGAGGTGTGTAGTATTGTGATTTTGTATCAGTAAGTAATTCTTTTAATGTAACATCAATATATGTTCCATTAATGCCATTATATCCTTTAATGATATCATCATATGCAGGATTTTCATCATCATATCCATCTTGAATACTAGAAGTCTGTAAAGTGATCATTTTAACTGTGATTTTATCATTTGGATATTTAGGATTTCTAACAGTGTATCCAAGATATGTAGAAATATCTTCATCTAAATCTACTAATCCTTTTTCAACAAGTTGCATTAGACCAATTGCACCAACAGTTTTAGAAATTGATGCGATACGATAAATAGTGTTTTCATCAGATGGAACTTTGTTGGTGAAATCTTTATATCCAAAAGAACATTTTTCTAAAATTTCTTTATCGTTTGCAATTACGATATTAGCTCCAATCAATTCTTCTTCTTCACAAATTTCAATAAATTTCTTGTTAAAGTTATTGTCCATAGTCTCTCCTTATTTATAATTATTCATATAATACGTTAATATTTTATCATAATATTAGCTTAAATTAAAGTTAATTTAGAAAATATATAAAGATTCCTAAGTTTAGAGTGGAAAAGAATAATTTTTTAGTATAAGAATATAAATAATTTGTATAAGAATTTAACTTATTGATTATAAAAAGATTTTATGGTACAATTTTAAAGTAATTATATAAAAAAAATAGTTAAAAAAATGAAGGTACATTA
>JAZNJG010000156.1:0-1851 GCA_045577945.1 Bacilli bacterium
ATCAAAAAAATATGTTTTTATTCTTTATTGGTTTAATATTAATTATGAGTTTAGTTGGATGTGGTAAAAAAGAAGAAAATAATTTTAATAATGATATTCACAATATTGTTGATTTAAATACTAACTCGAAAGCAAAAATGACATATTTTTTTGATGATAAGATTGAAAAGATTAATGATAGTACTTCAACTTTTTATCTTGCAAAGTTAGATTACAGTGAATATTACATATTGTGTGGATATGTAAAAGAAGAATTATATATACCTGAACGATTGAGACACAATGAATACTATGACATAATTATTTGGAAAGATTATAAAAAAGATGAAAAAATAGAATATTATTATGATGATATGATTCTTTCTGATGTATATTTAATATTAAATATTACTATTATGGAAGATGTTATTAATAATGAAAAAATAGAAAAAGTATATAAATATTATAAAAATATATCTGACGAATATTTAGAAAAAGAAGATTACAGTTGTTGCTTTAAAAATAAAAATTTATTATTATGGTCAGATAAAAATATAAGTGATACAGAAAATTTATATTTTAGTGAATATGACTATGAATTATCATATGAAATCGTTTATGATGATAATTTTGAAATGTATATTATATTTAATAAACAATATATATATGGAAATGATATAAAATTTGTTTTAGGTAAAGAACTTGGTTCGTACTATCAAAATTTGGAACCTTATTTAATCAATGACAATTCATTAAGCGAAAACATTCAATATGATAATGGTTATTATACAATAGAAAAAACTAAAATTAACATAGTAGAAATATTAAGATTAATAGATGGAGGAGAACAATGAAAAAAATTATAGTTTGTTTAATTGCTTTTTTATATTAATTTTTTCGATACTTATTAGTCCATTAAATGTGTATGCACATGATAGTATACTTAATATAGAATATGATGAATGTAATCCTGATATATATGGAGATGGTGAAGATGAAATTTGGTATTATTTATGTGAATTGGGATATTCTGCCGGTCCGGATTTCTTATATTATCATCTTGATAATGATATTACTACAATAAAATATTATTTTGAAGAAAGTGATTTGGATGGAACTGGATATAGATGGGAAACAGATGTTAGTGAGTCATTAGCAGAGGAAATTAAACAATCATACATTAATAGTGTACTAGAATGGAATAATGTTTATTATTATACTTACGAAAACGGAGTCCCGGTACCTAGAAAGATTATTAATATCATTGAAGGAACTAGTGAAGATCATAATTTATCTATTTATCCTATGAGAGATAACGGTTTAGGCACAATTGCCTCTACAAGTCCAATGAACCCAATGGATTATGAAAATGTAACTACAGGTATTGACTCAGTTGAACATTGGCATTTTAGTGAATGGTGTATGGAAGTTAATGTAAGTTATTTTTATGTTAATACTATAACTAATGTGACTGAAAATGATGTTAAAATAATTAGAGATAATACTGGTGAACATGAAATGGGTCATATTTTAGGTTTAGATGACATAGATGTATGTTGCCCAAAATCATCTGAAGGACAGCATCACGAAGAAATTATTATGGGATATGGTGATTTATTGGACAGACAATTAGATATGACATACAAAGATATTGCGGGAGTTGCTATAACAAGAGGATTTCATACTGACGCTGATCATACTTGGATGAAAAGAACTAATGATAATGGAACTATAGATTTAATATGTGCACAGTGTAATGGTGTTTTATATGATGTTGAATTGGATTCAAACGGAACTACTTATCAAGGAAAATCATTAAATACATATCAAAGTTGTGTTCATTATTCAGGGACAAACTCCAATATGTTATTG
>JAZNJG010000157.1:0-12390 GCA_045577945.1 Bacilli bacterium
AGGAAAAATTGAAAGAAAATAAATTAAATATATGTTTAATGATACTAGATGGATTAGGAAATAATAGTTTAGAAAATGCAAGCAAAAAAGGATTGTTAAATACGAATAAATATGATGTTATATCATCTGTTTTCCCCCCAACAACTGTTGCTGCAATCAATACTATTTCTTCTGGTTTGGCACCTGTAGAACATGGGTGGCTAGGGTGGTCACTATACTTCAAAGAAGTTGATAAATCAATCGATGTATTTAGAAATAAATTTTCTGGAACAAATGGAGATGTTGCTGTTGAGCTTGATTACAAGAGTTTAATTAAGTACGAAAACATCTTTACAAAAATTAGAAAAATAAATTCTGAAAATGATTTAGAATTAAATTATTATTGTCCTAATACAATTATTGATTCAATGGACGATGTAAATAATATAAAATATAAATCGTTCAAACAGGGATTAAAGTTGTTTAAAGATAATATTATAAAGAAAGATCCTAATAAAATGTCATTTACATATTTTTATTGTGATTATCCTGATAAATTAATGCATATTAGAGGTGCTAACTCTTATTTAGTAAATAAGAAAATAAAGAGAATGGAAAAGCAAATAAAGAAAGTCTATGAAAAGGTAAAGACTAGCACAGTCTTTATTATTAGTGCTGATCATGGCTTAACCAATATAAAAGGATATGTTGATTTGAGAAATGATGATGAATTAGGAAAAATGCTAAAAAGAAGACCTTCTATTGAAACTAGATCAGCAGCAGTTTGGATTAAAGATAAATATAAAGGGGAATTTAAAGAAAGATTTCAAAATAAATATGGAAATAAATTTTTAATATTTAGTAAAGAAGAAGTTCTTACAAGAAAATTATTCGGAGAAGGTATTCCTCATATCAAAGTTGATAGTTTTTTAGGAGATTACTTAATAATTGCTAAAGATATGTATTGTATTGGTGGAGATAAGAAACCCAAAACTTTTAAACATAAACTTAGATATATATTTAAGCATAAAGTAAAGTTTAAAGCATCTCATGCAGGTATTACTAGGGAAGAAGTTGAAATACCATTAATAATATTATAAAAAAACCTCTTATTAGGATAACTAAATCTAATAAGAGGATTTTTATATAAGTAATAAATAATATTTATTTTAAATTTATAATTGTAAAATATAATTCTAATTTTTATTTTCTTTAAGTTTATTTATAATAAAATCAACAAGTTCTAAAGGTACATAAGGGGTAATGTCAGCATCAAATTTTACTAATTCTTTAATTGAAGAACTTGATAAAAACAAGTTATGAGCTGAAGGGAATAAAATGAAAGTATCTATATCTTTATCAATTGTATGATTAAATTGGAATAAAGTTATTTCATTTTCATAGTCTTGTGTATTTCTTAATCCTCGGATAATTACGTTTGCATTATGCTTTTTTGCAAAATTTAACACTAATCCATCATCACTTTCTATGATGACATTGGGAATATCTTTTGTGGCTACTTTTAGCATATAAACCCTTTCTTCATCAGAAAAAGAATAACGCTTAACAGGGTTTATAGAAGCAACTACATAAAGTTTATCAAATACTTTAGCAGCCCTTCGAATAATATCAAGATGACCATTAGATACGGGATCAAAAGAACCAGGATAAATAGCAATTTTCATATGTTTTCCTCACTTAATTTTAATTATATTATAATTATACCTTACTTTTTGCTTAAACGCAATTTTTACTTTACTTTTTTACTATTTTAGTGTATCATATATAGATGTATAAAGAATAATTAGGGAAGGGTAACAAATGATAAAAAATCCAGAAAATGCAAAAAAAAGCATAAAATTGATGCTTTCACAAACTAAAGATTTTATAGGTTTTTTAATTAGTAATATATGTGTTGTATTAAGTGAAGTTGCCATTCTTGTATTGATAAAAAAATTTATTGATGAGATTATTAGCAAAGGAAGCGAAAATGTAAATCTTTTAGTATATACGATTTCATTTATCTCCATAATGCTAGGGTTATGTCTTTTTGCTTTTATTAGAGAAATTGCTCGAAGTAATATTGTGACTAAGGTTCGATACGAGTTACTATCAAATGCTTATAATGGGTTGATTTGTGCAGAGGTACAAGAAATAAATGAAAAAACTGGGATTAATAGTGTCTCTAATTTAATAAAAAATGGCGATAAAGTGGCTTGTGACTTTATTGGTTTAAACGTATTAGAGTTTGTAAAAAATTTGGTATCGATAATTGTATTTTTTGTATCAGCAATGATTATTAATCCAATCTGTGGAATAGTTCTTTTAGGATTAATAGTTTTTTATATACTTTTTATCAAAGCATCAGATAGAATAAGGGATATATATAAAAACAAAATTAATATTATCAATAAAAATTGTATATCTTATATGGAAGATACTCACAATAAGATTGAAAATATTAAGCTTTTGAATGCGATAGAGGATGAAAAAAAGAGCTTTAATTACTACAGCGATATGTATAAAAAATACAAAAATCGTTATGACATTTGCTCTCATTTATCATCAAATGTAATTAATATTTTATTTTCATTTACATTTGTATTATTAAACTTAATTTTTTATATTATGTTTAAAGATATGGAATATATAAGTTTTACTATTGGATTGTTCGTCTTATTTACATTAATTAGTCCAATAATATTTGTGCTTTTGCATAAAATCATTAATAGGAATATTTCTCCTTCTCAAGTGGAGAATGAAATTAACGAATTAGATGATCTTGCTAATCTTCATACAGAAGTGAGATCTGAACCAGTCAAGGATCTTGGAGAAATCAATAAATATAGTGCTAAAAATCTTTCATATCGAGATAAAGATGGCAAAACACTGTTGGATAATATAAGTTTTGAGGTAAAGAAACAAGAGAGCTTAGGAATATTTGTTAAAGATAAGGAAACAAGAGATGTATTGTTTTCTCTATTAATGAAATTCATTAGACCAATAGGTGGCGAGATAAAGATTAATGAAGATGAATATTCAAAAATACAAGTGAAGTCTATAAGAGAAGTAATATCACCGATTAATAAACATTTTCATATCTTAAATTCAACAATTAGAGAGAGTATTATTTTTCCAAATAGCTATAATGATTATCATTATAATGAAGCAATAAATAAGTCTGGAATTCGAGAAATAATAAACGAACTAGATAAAAAGGACTTTACAAGTGTAGACGATGAAAAATTAAAGAGTAGATCTGATTATAAAGATTTTCTTTATTGTTTATCTTTTGCTAATGCTTTTTACAAGGATTCAATTATTTATATAATAAATGATGATAATGAGTATTATAGCTTGAATTGTGAAGAAAAACTATTTGATGAAATTAGTAAATTAAAAAATAAAATTATCATCAATATAACTGATAAACCTTATTTGTTGTATCATTATGATAAAATATTAGTGATAGAAAAAGGTAAAAAAGTAGAATATGGATTATATGATGATTTAATTAATAAGAAAACATCAAAATTAAATAAAGCTTTGAAAAGTATGTGCATAGGTAATATGCCTATATCAGGTAATAAAAAACCTACTTCTAAGCACTAAATATAAAAAAATAAAAAATATAAATATAAACAAGTTTTTAATTTATAGGAGAATAAAAATGGAAAATAATTATGATTTATCAAGAGTGAGAACAAGATTTGCACCAAGTCCAACTGGATTTATGCATATAGGAAATTTAAGAACAGCATTATATGCTTATTTGTTTGCAAAGAAAAACAATGGAGATTTTGTTTTAAGAATAGAAGATACAGACTTAGAAAGATTTGTTGAAGGAGCGTTAGATGTAATCTATAATACTTTGGATTTGGCTAAAATTTCTATTGATGAAGGTCCAAAACAAGGTGGTAACTATGGTCCTTATGTTCAAACAGAAAGAAAAGATTTGTACATGAAATATGCAAAAGTTTTAGTAGAAAAAGGAGCTGCATATTATTGTTTCTGTGACAAAGAAAGATTAGAAACTCTTGCAAATGATCAAGGTATTAAAAGATATGATAAACATTGTTTACATCTACCTAAGGAAGAAGTAGAAATGCGTCTTGCTCGTGGAGATAGTTATGTTATCCGTCAAAATATGCCAACTGAAGGAATGAGTGAATTTGATGATTTAGTATTTGGCCATGTGACTATTCCAAATAGTGAGCTTGAAGATCAAATTTTAATTAAATCAGATGGATTACCAACATATAACTTTGCAAATGTTGTTGATGATCATTTGATGAAAATAAGTCATGTTATGAGAGGAAATGAGTATTTAAGTAGTACTCCTAAGTATAATTTATTATATGATGCATTTGGATGGGAACAACCTAAATATGTGCATTTAACACCTATAATGAAAGATGCCACAAGAAAATTAAGTAAGAGATATGGTGATGCCAATTTTGAAGATTTTATCAATAAAGGATATTTACCAGAAGCAATTATTAACTACATTGCATTACTTGGTTGGAGTCCAAAAGGCGAACAAGAAAAATTCACTATGGAAGAATTAATTGAAAAATTCTCTATTGATGGTTTAAGTAAGTCAAGTAGCATATTCGATCAAACTAAGATGAGTTGGTTAAATGGTGAATATATTAAAGAATTACCATTTGATAAGTTCATGGAATATGCAACTCCGTTCTTTGAAAAATCATGCATTAAAGGTCGTTATGATTACGCTAAATTTGGAAAACTATTACAATCAAGAATTGAAATATTCTCAGAAATTGATGAGAAAGTAGCATTTATTGATGATTTTAAAGAAATAGCTAAAGAACAATGGTTCAATAAAAAATTAAAGATAAATGAAGAAGTAGCTTTAAGAGTACTAGAAGATGTTTGTCCAAAATTAGAGGAAATTGAATTTACTGAAGACAATTTACATAAAGTAATTGTAGAGTCAGCAGAGAGATTACAATTAAAATCAGGAGTTGTATATACAGTATTAAGAGTAGCTTTAACTAGCTATAATGTTACTCCTGGTGGTTCAGTTGAAATGGCTGACATTCTTGGAAAAGAAGAATCAATGAGAAGATTAAGTTTAGCATTACAATGGCTAAAATAGCAAATACAAATAAGATTTATTAATTATAAAGTAAGAAAGGTAAACAAAATGAGTTTTATTACAAAAGAAGTAGCAAAAAAAGTAATAGAAGCTGGACTTTCTACAGGCGCAACATTTTGTGAAGTATATTTAGAACATACTTTAGATAACAAATATGTTATGTCAAAAGAAGGAGTGTCAACTGCAGAAACTAATATCACACATGGTGCATCTGTTAGAATTTTAAATGGCTCTAGTGAAGTATTTGGATATATAAATGATTTTTCTGAAAGTTCTTTGATTGAACTTGCTGAAAAATTAGCATCAGGAGTCAATAATCCTAATAAAACGGAAATTTGTGAGTTTGAGGAACCTCAAGAAAGAAACATTATCGTTCCTAAAATTTTACCTCATACATTAACAAATGAACAAAAAATAGAAAAAATGAAAATAATGAGAGATGCCGCAAAATCATATAGTCCTGAAATAATTCAAACAATGGTTACTATTGTTGATAAGGAACAAGAAATTCAAGTTTGCAATTCTCAAGGAGTTTTTGTTTCTGATCATCGTTCAAACATTCGTTATACAGTAGTTGCTGTTGCTGGTTATAATGGTTGTATGCAAACTATTAATGATAGTATTGGCTGTAATGGAGGTTATGAACATTTTGATAATTTTGATTTAGAAAAATTTGCTAAAGATGTTGCTGAATCTGCAGTTAAAATGGCTCATGCTGATGAAATGACTGGTGGAAAAATGACAGTTGTTTTACATAATGGTTTTGGTGGTGTATTATTACATGAAGCATGTGTTCACTCATTAGAAGCTACAAGTGTTGCAAAAGGTGCATCAGTTTTCTGCAATAAATTAGGTAAACAAATTGCATCAAGCATAGTTAATGCCGTTGATGATGGCACAAGACCAAATCAATGGGGATCATTAAACTATGATGATGAAGGACACCCAACACAAAAGAATTTATTAATTGAAAATGGTATATTAAAAAGTTATTTAGTTGATTATAGAAATTCGTTAGTTATGAACCATCCAATTACTGGTTCTGCAAGACGTCAAAGTTATAAATTCTCTCCAACTTCAAGAATGACTAATACATTTTTTGCGCCTGGAAATGATAAATTTGATGATATCATTGCTAATACTAAATACGGTTTATTTGCAAAGAGAATGGGTGGAGGAAGCGTAAATCCATCAACAGGTGAGTTTAATTTTTCTGTTAGCGAAGGTTATTTAATTGAAGATGGTAAAATTACTAAACCTGTTAGAGGCGCAACTTTAGTTGGTAGTGGTTCAGAAGTATTAAAGAATATTGATATGATTTCAGATAATTTGAAATTTGGCCATGGTATGTGTGGCTCACAAAGTGGAAGTATTCCTGCTGACGTTGGTCAACCAACAATCAGAGTTCAAAATATAACAGTTGGTGGAAGGAGTTCAAAATAATGTTAAAGAAAATAATCGAAAAAGCTAAAGCATTTGGATTTGATGACTTTGAAATTATTGAAACTGCTTCTGAAGAAGTAAGATTATCATTATTCAAAGGTAATTTAGATAAGAATTTTACAGGTTGTGACAAGTTATATACATTAAAAGGTATAATAAATAAAAAGTTAGCCTCTATGAATTTAGAGAAAAATGATAAAGATTTATCAGATGAAGAAATAGATAATTTATTAGCTAAATTAAAGGAAAATGTTCTTTCTATTACAACTAATGAAGAAGCTAGTGTTTTTGGTGGAAGTGAAAAATATGCGGTTCTTTCTGAAAGAAAAGTTAATATAAATAGTAAAACTACTGCTGAAAAAATAGAAATGATAAAAGAACTTGAAAAGAAAACTTATGAAGCAAGTGAGAAAGTAGAACTAGTTCATAGTTGTCAATATTTTGAAGGAAAAGATAGCTTAAAGATAGTTAACTCAAAAGGATTAAATCTTTCAAAAGAAAATGAATATTGTGGGATTATGCTAGGTTGCATAGTGGGTGAAAGTAAAGATAACCCAAACAAGCAAAATGGGTATGCTCGTAAGATTACAATTGATATTAATGAATTTAATTTAGAAAAGATGTATAAAGAAGCTACTGAATACGGATTAAGTATGTTAGGAGCAAAACCAGTTGATTCTAAATCATACAAAGTAATTATTGAAAAAGATTGTATGACTAGTTTACTATCAGGATTTTCAAGTATTTTCTCAGGTGAATCATTACTAAGAAAAGTAACACCACTTACTACAAAATTAAATGAAAAAATTATGAGTGATAAAGTTACTATTATTGATGATCCGCTTTGTGATGAAGCTATTATAAGAAGTACATTTGACTCTGAAGGAGTTGCTACTTATACAAAGAATATTGTTGAAAATGGTGTTTTCAAAACTTTCTTACATAACTTAAAAACTGCTAAAGCTTTAAACACTGTATCTACTGGTAATGCTACAAAACGTGGAGTTTCAGGAATGAACTTATATATTAAGAATGGCGATACAAGTTTAGATGATATGATAAGCTCATTAGATGAAGGTTTATTAATTACTAATTTAGCAGGGCTACATGCAGGTTTAAATGCAATTAGTGGAGATTTCTCAGGCCAAGCATCTGGATATTATATTAAAGATGGTAAAAAGGTTCATCCAGTAACACTTGTTGTATTGTCTGGTAATTTCCTAACAATGATGAATGACATAGTTACAATTGGTAATGATTTGGAAATTCAATATAACGGTTATGGAGCTCCTTCAATTTTATTCAATAGTCTTCCTGTTTCTGGCAAATAATAGGTATTAATGATGGAATTTTCACAACTAAAAATTAATGAGTTGATATTAAATGCTATTTCTCGCAAAGAATTTACTAAAATGACAGAAATTCAAGAAAAAGTTGTTCCTTATGCAATAAAAGGAGGAGATTTAATAGCTCAAGCTCCTACTGGTACAGGAAAAACATTAGCTTTTACAATCCCTATTTTAAATAGTATTGATGAAGGCAGCAGAGTATGCCAAGCTTTAGTAATTGCTCCAACAAGAGAATTAGCAGTTCAAATTACTAATGATATAAATGAAATTAGTTTTTATATGGATGTTAAAGCGGTAACGCTTTATGGAGGAGAATTAATTGATAAGCAAATAACTGCTTTAAGAAGAAAGCCTCAAATTATTGTAGCTACTCCTGGTAGATTAATTGATCATATTGAGAGAAAAACAGTTAACCTTGATAATGTAAAGATGGTTATTCTTGATGAAGCAGATGAAATGTTAAATATGGGTTTTAGAGAAGATATTGATGCTATACTTAACAATATAGGAGAGCATCAAACAATGCTTTTTTCTGCTACATTTTCTCCAGAAATTGAAGAAATTGCCAGAAAGTTCATGAAAAACCCAAATAAAATTGCGGTTAATCATGGTAGTTTGACAGTTGAAAGAATTGATCAAAAATATGTGGTATGCCAAGAAAAAGATAAAGTAGAAGTTATAGCAAGACTAATTGAAAGCAATGAATACAAAATCGTTATGATATTTTGTAACACTAAAAAAGCTGTTGATGAGGTTACTAGTGCTCTTTTAACTAGAGGATTTTTAACAGAAGCTTTACATGGTGATATGAAACAAATGCAAAGAGATAGAGTCATGGCTCGTTTCCGTGAAGGAACTATTAATGTTTTAGTTGCAAGTGATGTAGCTGCTCGTGGCCTTGATATTGAAAATGTTGATGTTGTTTTCAATTATGATTTACCAACTGATGAAGAATATTATGTTCATCGTATCGGTAGAACTGGTAGAGCTTCTAAAGATGGATTATCAGTAAGTTTGATAACTCCAAAAGAAAAATGGCGTTTAAGATCAATTATATCTTATGCCAAAACAAAAATAGATGAGATAAAGATTCCAACTCTAGATAAGATTATTAAACTAAGAACTAATAGACTATTAACAAGAGCATTGGAACTAGCAAATGAAAATAATAATTTTGAAGATGTAGATTACGAGACAAATAAATTTTTATCTATAATTGATAAGCAAATTTCTAAATTTGAAGATGCACCAAAGGACTCTTTGATAAAAGGATTGTTAAGTATTATTATTAATGCTGATAGTCGTAATTCGGAAATAGAGGAAATTAAAGAAGAAGTAGATAATAGAAAAAGTAAATACAGTAATGATGGCGTAAGAATGTTTATTACACTTGGAAAAAGAGACGACATTAGAGTTTACACAATTACTGATATGCTTGTAAAGAATACAAGTTTATCTAATGCTCAAATAAACGCTGTAAGTATTTGTGATAATTTTTCATTCTTTGAAATCCCTAAAGAATTTGTTGAGGAAGTATTAAGCTTATCTGATGAAATTAGATATAAAGGTCGTAGACTAAGAATTGAAATAACTAAAAATCCAATTAAACAAGATAAACCGAAAAAAGAAAAATCAAGAGGTAGATCATTCAGTTCAAATGGAGATAATCAAGTTATTAATGGAAGAAGTGAATTGAATCGTCGTAGTCGTTCATCAAAAGGAAATAAAGAATCTAAAAAATCAAAAAAAGATTCTAAAAAGCGTAAATAATTTAATAACTAAATTTAGTACATAAATTATAAATATAAAATAACAAATATATCATAAATAAGAAGGTGAAAATATGAAAAGATTATTTACTTCAGAATCAGTAACAGAAGGACATCCAGATAAGGTTTGTGATCAGATTAGTGATGCTATTCTTGATGAAATATTATCACAAGATAAAAACTCAAGAGTTGCTTGTGAATGTTGTGCTACAACGGGTTTAGTGATGGTAATGGGAGAAATTACTACAACTGGATATGTTGATATCCAAAAAATAGTTAGAGAAACAGTAAAAGAAATTGGTTATGATCGTGGAAAATATGGATTTGATGCTGATAATTTAGCTGTTATTACAACTTTAGATGAACAATCTCCTGATATCGCAATGGGAGTAGATAGAGATGGTGCAGGAGATCAAGGATTAATGTTTGGTTTTGCATGTAACGAGACAAAGGAATATATGCCATTGCCTATCATGTTATCTCATAAGTTAGTTAGAAGATTAACAGAAGTTAGAAAAAATAAGATTGTTGATTGTTTAAGACCTGATGGAAAGAGTCAAGTGACTGTTGAATATGACGATCAAGGAAAAGCAGTTAGAATTGATAGCATTGTTATCTCTACACAACATGATGAAAGAGTTAGTTTAGAAGATTTAAAAAAATTGATTTATAATGAAGTTATTTTAAATGTTATTCCTAGTGCTTTAATAGATGATAATACTAAAATTTTTATTAACCCAACTGGTAGATTTGTAACTGGTGGTCCAAAAGGTGATACAGGTTTAACAGGTCGTAAAATAATTGTTGATACTTACGGAGGATATGCTCGTCATGGTGGTGGAGCATTTTCTGGTAAAGATCCAACAAAAGTTGACCGTAGCGCTTCATATATGGCTAGATATATTTCAAAAAATTTAGTTGCGGCGGGAATTGCTGATAAAATAGAAGTCGGATTAAGTTATGTTATAGGTGTTGCTGAACCTACATCAATAATGATTAACACATATGGAACAAGTAAATTTAATGAAAATGAAATTGAAAAAATGATTAGAGAAACATTTGGTTTAACTCCAAAACAAATCATTGAATCATTAGATTTAAGAAGACCTATTTATAAAAAATGTGCTGCATATGGACATTTTGGTAGAGATGATTTAGATTTACCATGGGAAAAACTTGATAAAGTTGAAGTTTTAAAAAAATATTTATAAAAATAAAAAAGTGATTACAGTTGGTAATCACTTTTTTTTATGTGTTTTTAGATTGATAAAGATTATTTTCTTTCATATACTTATCAATTTCATTCATTACAACAAGTTTCTTTAAACTCCATAAAGGCTCAATTAATAAATCTTTTGGAGCGTCTCCATTTATTCTATGAATAACAATCTCTTTTCTTAATAATGATATCTGAAGAGAAGTTATTCTAACATAATCTTCTAAACTCATTACATTAAATTTTTCTTTCAAGTATATATCTTCAAGAGGAGTGTTTTTAAGAATAAATAATGAATGGATTTTAATACCTTGAATATCTAATTTATTTAAATGCTTCACAGTATTAAGCATATCAACCTCAGTTTCATAAGGAAGTCCATTAATTATATGAACAATAGTTTCAATGTTACGTTTTCTTAGTTCTTTTACTGCGTTATCAAATACTTCTAATTTGTAACCTCTATTTATAAAAGTTGCAGTGTCTTCATTTATAGTTTGTAAACCAAGTTCAATCCATACAGGAATTCTTTTGTTTAAATCATATAAATAATCTAGAACATCAGTTTCAAGACAATCTGGGCGAGTAGCTATACTTATAGCTACAATATCTTTATGTAGAGTTATAGCATTTTCAAAAATATTTTTTAATTGTTCTAAAGGTTTATAAGTATTAGTATTTGCTTGAAAATATACAATATAACCAGCATCAGGCCATTTATGATGAATAATAGAAGATACTTCTTGAAATTGTGTCTCAAGGGAGTCTTCTTTATTTCCCGCAAAATCACCACTACCACTTGGTGAGCAAAAGATACATCCTTTAGAACTAATTTTTCCATCTCTATTTGGACAAGTAAAGTTTCCATTTAAAGCAACTTTAAATATTTTTCTATTAAATCTTTTTTTTAAATAATCTGTCAATGTGTGATATTTGTGTTGGCTATTAAAACAATCCATAAAAATCCCCTATAATATACTCTTATACAAATAATATTTTATAATATTTACTATAATTTTACAATAATAAATTATATTTAATTTCTCTGACTTTAATAAAATAAAAATAAGATAATTATAAAACACTTTGATTTTTCAAAGTGTTTTTTTAAAAAAACTATAAATATAATTTTTTTTTGGCCATTCTTCTGATTTCAAGTGTATTAAATACGAAAGGATGATGAGAATGAATAAAATAGTTAAAAAAATAATTGATTATCAAAACACAAGGTCTGAATTTATGTTTGAAGAAATAGTTGAGGAATTAACCCCTTTTATTGAAAATCATTTAAAAAATATTCCTAAGGAATTTAGAGATGATGTAAGACAAGAAATGCTAATGGCATTATATGAAGTAATTAATAAGTACTTTAAAGTGAATGAAAAAATAGCAATTGAAGAAAATTTATTTTTAAAGAGTAAATATGATATTTCAATAAATGAACTAAAGGAAAATAATAAGGATTTAAATGATTTCATTGAAAAATATGGTATTGAATTACTAAATAAAGCC
>JAZNJG010000158.1:0-3115 GCA_045577945.1 Bacilli bacterium
GTATTTGGAGTAAAAGTTTTTCTATTTCTTAGCATATAGTTAATCATTCGTTGTAAATCCATTTTTTAACCCCTAACATGTCATTTAAATTATAACATAATTTGATAAAAAACTAAATATTTATACAATCTACATAAGGTAAAATTTTTATTTTTTTAAATTAGATCGATACAATTAGTTCAAATCCCCTTAATCAGACAAAAATACATTTTTTACAGAAAAATAAAAAAATGCACCTAAATAGATGCATAATTCCTTGATTTTGATGTTAAAATCGTTATATTTTTACTATAAATCTGATGACTTATAGACACATTCTAATGTGTGTGGTGGACGAAATGTTGCATATTAAGGTTTTAATGAACAAAATGTTTCATTTAGCCTTTTTACTGAACAAAATTTTTCATAATGTATCTTTTTGTTCATCACTGTAATTTTATTAATAATCTATAAGTTTTTTATATTTATCAAAGCAAAAAGGAACTAGTATAAATTGTACTAATTCCTATTCCTATCATTATTATATAACTAATTATTTGAGCACTTATTACAACAACTTTCTTTATTAATTATTCCCTTTATTAGTTCTTTTGCTTGCTTAACATTTAGCGCTCTACCCACAGATAGTACCTTTCCATCAACTACTAATCCTGGTGTAGCCATAACACCTAAATTTATTATTTCATTCATATCTATCACATGTTCTACTTCAACATCTAATCCTAGTTCTTTAACAGCTAATACTATAGCCTCATAATTTGTTTGTGATTTCTTACAACAACCACCTAATGCTTGAATTTTCATTTTATTTTCCCTCCTATAAATTCACTATTTTATTTTTGATTTCTTCTATAACTCTAATGAATACTTCATCATTTTGTCCAGTAGGATCATCTAATCCAAAATTATCATCAAACACACTATCTATCATTGGGCATCCAATATTACACCCCATTGATATATAAATATCGCAATTTGGAATATCTTTTAATAATTTTGGATATTGTTTACTCATATCTATATTATACTTATCTTTCATTATTCTAACTGCATCTTGATTTATTGTTCCTTTTATTTCAGTACCTGCACTATATGGAACTAAATCTTTTCTATATGTTCTACATAGTGCTTCTGCTATCTGACTTCTACAAGAATTATGCACACAAATAAACGCTACTTTTTTCATCTTAACCTCACATAAATACATTAAATAAATAACCTATAATTATAATTCCAGTAACTACAATACCTATAAACCAGAACAATAATTTTGGTTTAACAGCTTTTCTTAACATGATAAGTGATGGCAATGATAATGCAGTTACACTCATCATAAATGATAAAATTGTTCCAAGTCCTGCACCTTTTGAAAATAAAGCTTCTGCCACTGGAAGTGTTCCAAAAATATCTGCATACATTGGAGTTCCTAATATTGTTGCTAATGGAACACCATACCAATTGTTTCCACCTAAAATTGTTTCTATCCATGATGCAGGAATAAAATTATGGATTATACAACCAATTCCCACACCTATAACAATATAAGGCAAAACTTTTTTATACGTTTCTAACATTTGTTCTCTAGCATAAATTAATCTACCTTTTTGAGTTAGAGTTGGTCCATCAATTTCTACACTTTGTCCCTGTAATACAAAATCCTCAACATGTTTTCCAAGACCTGTTTTATCAATAACTGTTCCTCCAACTACAGCAAGAATTAACCCAACCAAAACATAAGCTAATGCTATTTCCCAACCAAAGAAACTGACTAATAACATCAAAGAGCCTAAATCTACTAAAGGGCTAGAAATTAAAAAACTAAATGTAACACCACTTGATAAACCAGCTCTTGTAAATCCTATAAAAATAGGGATTGATGAACAACTACAAAATGGAGTAACAGTACCTAGTAATGCACCAATAATATTAGCGCCTATACCTTTATATTTACCTAATATTTTTTTAGTTCTTTCAGGTGGAAAATATGATTGGATATAGGATATTCCAAATATTAACAAACACAACAATACACCAATTTTTATAAAATCATAAATAAAGAATTGAATTGATGCTTGTACTTGATATTGCCAAGTTCCGATTTCA
The DNA here is from genome assembly GCA_045577945.1 of Bacilli bacterium. Lineage (GTDB taxonomy): Bacteria > Bacillota_I > Bacilli_A > ML615J-28 > CAG-698 > CAG-698. The sequence goes on from JAZNJG010000158.1 coordinate 2,104, forward strand.
TAAATACCAAATAATTGAACTAATTTCCAAATTAAATCATTTAACCATTTCATTCCTAAAACTTGAGTACTTAAAAAATTCCATGGTACTTTTGCCTCATCCCAACCATAAAATATTCCTATAAGTATATTAATAATTCCTACAGTTATTATCATACACAAGATCATTATCCATACTATTTTATTCTTTTTCATTTTGACACTCCTTTCACATTGATAATTATCAATGTATTAGTGTAAAATAATAAGCCACTTAATATGGCTATTATTATTTATTACATTTACAATTCAAATTAACAGTATCGTCTTTACAAATATTTTGAATAAAGCATGCTAATTTACAAATATTCTCCTTTACTAAAGTATAATGACACCACTTGCCATCTTTTACATAAATTACTAACCCTGCAGTAGTTAATACTTTCATATGATGAGATAAAGTACCTTGAGTAATATTTAATTCTTCTAATATTTTACAAGCACACATTGTTCCATTTTTTGATAACATTTGAATAATTGTTAACCTAGTGTTATCATTTATTACTTTCAATTGTTCTAGAAATTCTTGATTGTCCATTTTATTACCTCACATTGATATCTATCAATATTATAACATAATACATTGATGATTGTCAATATAAAAACTTTATAATTTATTTATCAATATCTCTTATAGGTTCGAGTCCCATCGGAACTAAAGATTCGAAACCCGTAAGTTAATGGTTCGAGTCCGTGGTCAGTCTCCTATAGTTATTAAATCTAAATGTTTCATAAGTGCATAAAAAAATAAGGTATTCTAACCATATTTGGCTAAAATACCTGATAAAATTAAAAATTAGCTCTCTTATTCAGAAGACTAATAGATTTCTTAAAATGTGTCATTACTACTAAATGTTTCATTTTGGGTTTTTACACTACTAAATGTTTCATATTTAAATTTTACGCTACAAAATGTTTCATAATGCAACTTTTAGTAGTAATATAAAAATTATTAACACTACAAAATATTTCAT
>JAZNJG010000159.1:0-7018 GCA_045577945.1 Bacilli bacterium
TGTTGAACAAGGGTCTATAGGACCTCAAGGTGTTCAAGGTGAAACAGGAAATGGTATATCAAGTATGAAACTAACAAATACAGAAGGTTTAGTAGATACATAAAGTCGGAGACCAAGCGGTCTTAGGAAGACAAATTATTGTGCCAACTCCTTGGCTCACAGAACGACATGGCTACGATCCGACTTTGTTGAACAAGGGTCTATAGGACCTCAAGGTGTTCAAGGTGAAACAGGAAATGGTATATCAAGTATTAAACTAACAAATACAGAAGGTTTAGTAGATATATATACTATATACTTCACAGATGGAACTACAACAACGTTTACAGTAACAAATGGTAAAGAAGGTTTACAAGGAATACAAGGAGAAGCAGGAAAAGATGGACATACACCAGTAATAACAATAGAAAATGGATACTGGTATATAGATGGAGTAAATACATTACAATCTGCACAAGGTGTTCAAGGCGAAACAGGAAATGGTATATCGAGTATTAAACTAACAAATACAGATGGTTTAGTAGATACATATACTATATACTTCACAGATGGAACTACAACAACATTTACAGTAACAAATGGTAAAGATTCAAATGATAATAATTCATTGTATGGTTTAAATGTTTTATGTGTAGGAGATAGCATAACTGTTGGGCAAGGAATGAATCAAAACGAAAGATGGGCTAATGTTCTAGCAGAAAAGTATGACTGGAATTTGACAGTTAATGCAGCTGGAGGAATACCAATGTCTTCATATTATTATACAGAAAATAGTTTAAATGATATTAGTATATGCAAGAAAATTGAAATATTGGCACAAATGAACGAAAAACCTGAGTTAATTATAGTTTGGGGAGGACACAACGACACAAGCTATAGAAATTCACCTTTAGGGAGTTTTGATGACATATCTGAAAAAGATTCTACGGGCGTAATTCCAACATATGCGGATAAAAATAGTTTTAAAGGTTCTTTAAGATATATATCAGAAGTTGTTCATACTTTTGCTCCAACATCAACTATGGTAGTTTTAACTCCAGAGTGGACAAAAAGTTCACCTTCAACGTTAAAAGTTCCAGAAGGCACAACCGATACTGATTGGATGTTTAATGATGCTATATATGAAGGTGCAAAATATTATGGATGGGTACCAATAAATATGCAACTTTGTGGTATAACACCATATACAAAAGATGTATATACTAGCGATGGAGTGCATCCTAATAAATTAGGAACAGAACTAATAGTGAATTACTTAAGTAATGAGTTAGAAAAATTAAATTATATAAAAAATAATGATGATAATAATCAGTCATTTAGTATAATTTTTGATAGCAATATACATACAATAGAGGTCGGAAATAGTAAAGAATTGAAAGTATCCATAGTGCCTGACAATTCATTAAATCAAAAACTCGTTTGGAGTAGTAGCAACGAAAATGTTGTAACTGTAAATAATGGGGTAATAACAGGGGTTAATATAGGAGAAGCTACAATTAAAGTTGAAACAGAAGATAAGAAACAATCGGCTACTTGTATTGTTAAAGTTTTAAACATTAATGGGCACTATATTCTTGAGCAAAAAGGAGAAACATCACATTCAGAATGGATACATAGCTCGTTCTTGGGTACACAGTACTTTGTGTATGATGGCGAAAATTCTCTTGAAAACTTACAAGAAAAAACAATTACTCATATATTTGGTGGAAAGAGAACTAATTATACAGGACAAACAACGGTTTTAAGTATTTATCTAGTTGATTTAAATAATCCTTTACCAACAGAATGGGAATTACATCAAACAATTACGATAGATATTAATAATATCACAACATGGGAAATAGATATTGATGATTTATTTATACCAAAAGGATATACAGTAGGATTTAAATCGACCACACCATCTATATCTACTTTTAAAAAAGACCAAACTAATAGTGATGCATTAGACGCACATTATTATGACAATATTAGCGATAATATACCAACATCAATAGTTTTAAAAGCATTAGATTTTAGAATAGAGTAATATGTAATGTTACAAGTTCTTTTTGGAAATATTACAGTAAGCAAACGTATAAAAGAAGATATAAGATCGCTTAAAAGAGCGGTCTTTTTCCTATATATAGAGAAGTAAAAAAAATAAAAGTTATATTATTATATAATATAGAATTATCCTACGGTTTTTGTATTCAGTCCATAGCGTACTTTCTAACACAACTAATATAAATACTTAGTTCGTTTGATTAGGTGCGACTATTAGCTTTAAATGAGCCAAATAAATCCAGATACTTTTTGTAAAAATAGTTCAGATTCGGTCTGTGCGGCTACATAGTTTTTGTAATATTACAATTTGCTTTGCAAAAAATCATACGAAACAAATTGCAAAAACTATTTAAGTACAAATGTAATAATAACATTTAAAAAAATAACAAAAATAAAAGCTTAACACTATTATGAACAAAGTTCATATTTGTTAAGCTTTTTTAATGCATATTCAAAATCCAAAACAGCATTACTATTAATTATTAAATATGAATTCAAGTTTTTTGATGAAATACTATCTATCACTGATTATATAAATAAACTTATTTAAAAAAGTAGGTAATATTTAAACGAAACAAAGTAATGAAAAGAAATATTTCTTATTATTAGATAAAATTAAGAAAATGACATAGATATTGTTATGGAATTAGAAAAATGCGATTTATTACAATGATATAAAGATTTTGATGATATAAAAATGTGTATTGTAATGACAAAGAATCTATGTTTACATAATCATAAACTTTTTATAGATAGGGAAAAAGTATTGTTAATACAAGCAGCGTTAGCCAAATTATATTAAATATCTGTTCAAAATATAACTATGCACGTAAACTAATAGTTGCTCTATAATGTTATAAATGCAACACATAGAGTATTGATTTTGTATTTATAAAATGTATAATTATAAATGTAAGAAGGTGTTAGATTATGTTAGGAGAAAAGATTTATAATTTAAGAAGAAGTAAAAGATTATCTCAAGAAGATTTTTCAGAAATTTTAAATACTTCAAGACAAGCGGTGAGTAAATGGGAAAGAAATGAGGCTAAACCTGATATTGATAAATTAATTATTATTGCAAAATTATTCAATGTTTCAATTGATTATTTATTGAGTTATGAAATAAAATATTCAGATGTAAATGGTTTTATTGATGAGTTAAAAAATTGTTATAAAAATAATAAATTAATTATTGATATTAATGATATAAAATCGTGGTGCTCAAAATATCCAAATAATTTTAAATTACATGTATATTCTGCTGAATACTTATTCGTTGCGTTTGTAGATAATAATAATGCTGAATATTTAGATTTAGCACTATCATATATAAACAAAGCTATCATACTGTTTATTCCAGAATATAGTGATATTGCTAGTTTAAATGAATTACATTGTAGTGTTGCGGAAATTTATTTGATGCAAGAAAAGTATGATCTTGCAAAAGAGTATGTAGAAAAGAATAATGTTTTTGGATCCGAGGTTTTGCTTGCAAAATGTGATTTTTATCTAAATAATTATGATGATGCATTAAAGAGATCTTCAGAAATTTATTTAAAATCAACATCCGATATAATGAATGTTATGTTTGTTCAAATTAATGTATTACTTATGAAAAAGAAAATTAAAGAAGCTTATGACTTAGATAAGTGGATTATATCTTTTATTAATTCAATACTAATAGACAATGATTTCTTTAAGTGTGTACTTTGTCCATTTGTATATTTAAAATCTACTTGCGAAAGGTTATTAAAGATTAGTGATGAAGAGAGTATTAAAATTCTTAAAGAGATGTCTAGAGATGAATTTAATCATAATGTTTTATCTGAAACTAATTCTTTGAAATATTATTTTGGTAAAACAGATACATTGTTATTAATTGACTCAAATGTTCAAAATAGTTTAAAAGAGATAATCAATCATACTTCTAAAGAGGAGTTTCATTATCAAACTTTAATTGATATATATGATGAAATATTTGGAGGGAGTGTAGATGAATAAATCCGTTGAATATTTTATATATAAAGGTAATATATTTAATTTTATTATTTTAGCAATTAATTCTTTGTTTCAAACCGCAGCATTAATTATAATTTCTTTGATGTTAGAAAAAATAATGGCAATTGCAACGGCTAAAGATTTAGAAGCATTGTATGAACAAGGTATAATATTTTTATTATTGTTAGCGTTAAGTGTTTTATCATATATACTCATTACGTATTTAAAACCAAAATATCAAAAAAGAGCAATAACACAATATAAAAATAATATATATGGTAAAATTTTAGATAAGAATATCTCTAATTTTAATAAATATAATACATCAACTTATATTTCAGTTTTAACAAATGATGTTCATAAAATTGAAGAAGATTTTTTGTTTTCAATTTTTGATTTGATAACACAAATAACATTATTTATATGCACTATTGTTATTATGCTTATTTATAGTCCATTATTAACTTTAGCAGGAATAGTTCTTGCTTTGCTTCCTTTTGCTGGGGCAATTGTTGTTGGGGGTAAGCTTGGTATTAACGAAAAAGAAATTAGTAATCAAAATGCTAGTTTTATGCATTTCGTAAAAGATAATTTAATTGGTTTTTCCACTATTAAGGTGTTTAAAGCTGAAAAGAAGATTAAGGAATTATTTGATAGAAAAAATATTGTTTTAGAAGATAAGAAAGCTAAGAGAATAAAGACATTATCTTTAATGGAAATGGTTCAACAAGTGTTAAGCTTGGTATCTCAATTTGGAGTGTTCTTTATAGGAGCTTATATTTCTATAACAAGTGATAAAATAGGTCCTTCGGTTATATTGCTATTTGTTCAATTGATGAATTATATTATTAGTCCATTAATGCAGATTCCAACATTGTTTTCAAAAAGATTAGCTTGTAAACCTTTATTTAAAAAAATAAATGAAATAGTCAAAATAGAAAATAGTGATTATAATGAGTATAATAAGTATATAGAAAATAATAAGTATATAGAAAATAATGAGTATCAAAATGAGACGATTAAAGATATTAATAGTATTACAATTAAAAATCTTAGTTTTGGTTATGATGATAAAATTATATTAAATAATATTTCCCATGAGTTTAAAAGAAATAAGTCATATGCAATTGTAGGGTCAAGTGGATCAGGTAAAACTACGCTTATTAATTTATTATTAGGAAAAGATAAGAATTATACAGGAAGCATATGTTATAACAGTACTGAACTCAAACAGTTATCATTAGATTCATTATTTTCTATTGCTTCTTTTGTGGAACAAAGTGTATTTGTTTTTGATGATACTATTATTAATAATATTACTATGTATTCAAAGGTGGATGAAGATTTATTAAACGATGTTATTATTAAATCAGGATTAGTAGATTTAATAAAAGAAAAAGGTTGTGATTATCGCTGTGGAGAAAATGGATGTAACTTAAGCGGAGGCGAAAAACAAAGAATTAGTATTGCAAGAGCGTTGGTTAAAGAATCTCAATTACTATTACTAGATGAAGCTACTAGTGCCCTAGACAATGAAATATCAACACTAATAATTAATAATTTATTAATAATCCATAACTTAACAAAAATAATGATTACTCACAGACTTGATGAGGAAATACTAAATAAATTTGATGAAATTATTGTTCTAAAGAATGGAAATATTGTTGAGTATGGAACTTATAAAGAACTGATGGATAACAATGCAACATTTAAATCATTGGTTCAATTAAATTAAAGAAAAAATCTAATATATATAATTTTGATTATATTTTCAAACTATTTTAGTACAAATGTATAATAACCTTTAATAGAATAACAAAAGCTTAACATCATAAACAAAAATCGTATTTGTTAAGTTTTTTTGATGTTCGTTAATTAAAGCATTTTATATCAAAAAAAATGAAGAAGCGTATGATATAATTATATGGGTGATGTTATGAATATATATAATATATTAGAAAAGACTATTGAATTAATAGAAAATAATCTATGTAATCGTGAACTAAATATTTTGTACTTATCAAGGAGATTGTATATAAGTCCATATTATTTGCAAAGAATTTTTTATTCATTTATAGGAAAGACAATCGGTACATACGTTAGAGAAAGAAGATTAACTGAGGCCGGAACTGATATAAAGAAAGGTGAAAGAGTATTAGATGTAGCTATTAAGTATGGTTATGAGTCTCAAGAATCATTTACAAGAGCTTTTAAAAGGTTTCATAATGTAAACCCTGGAATTGCTAAAAAAGGGAATATTTTATCGTGTTATCCGCGAATAAATATAAAAAACTTAATTAGAGGAGAAGTTAACATGGATATTAAAATTGAAAAAGAAAAAGCATTTTGTATTATAGTGGTATCTAAGGAATTTAACGAAGAAACATCTCTTGAGAATATACCTAAGTTTTGGGATGAATACTATGAAAAAAGATATCAGGATGTAGTTCCACCTATGCTTGGCATATGCATTAATAATAATGGTAGCTTAGATTTTGAGTACGGAATAGGTAGTTTAAAAGAATATTGTAATGAAATACCAGATGGTTTTAAGGAACTAAATATAGCAGAACATTTATGGGGTAAATTTTATACTAAAGGTAAATTGCCAAAAGCTATTCAAGAGTTATATAAAGGAGTTATTGATTGGATTCAAGAAAGTGAATATGAATTAGCTGACAACTACGATTTTGAATGCTATACAGAAGGAGATAACAATAGTGATGATTATGTAAGTGGCATTTGGGTGCCTTTAAAATTGAAAGAGAAAAAATAATATTATAAAATAGTTATATAGTATAATATATTTAAATCATCTAATAATCCATAAAGATAATAAATAAATTGAAAGCTAAACAAAAGTAAACTAAGTTTATGATAATGTTAAGCTTTTTTTTAATCATTAATATATATAGCTTATTTAATAATTTATAATATGTTATTAATGTGTGTATAAAAAATTGTAAATATA
>JAZNJG010000160.1:0-10032 GCA_045577945.1 Bacilli bacterium
TATTATCTTTATTATATATAATATTATACCTTGATTTGATCATTTTGTCAATATGACCAAGATTACCACAAATAGTAATTAATCAATATAAAATCAAGATAAATTATATTAATTTTTATTTATATTTATCTAATTCTGTGCTATAATAATAAAGATATATTGGAGATAAATATGAAAAAAGTTTTAGGAATAATTTTAGAATTGAATCCTTTACACAATGGTCATAAATATTTTATTGATAATGCCAAAAATATAGTTAAGCCTGATATTACCATTGCTATTATTAGTACTAACTTCACTATGAGAGGTGAAATCAATGTTATCAATAAGTTTGACAGAACAAAAATTCTCTTGGATTTAGGAGTTGATATAGTTCTAGAATTACCGTTTAATTTAGGCGTATTAAGTGCTGATTATTTTGCCTATAACGCAATTAATTCATTGAATAAACTTGAAATCACTGATTTAGCTTTTGGAGCTGAACTTGATGATTTAGATAAACTAAAATACATTAACGAATTGACAACTTCTAATATATTCAATTGTGAACTAAAGAAAAATTTAGATAAAGGATATTCATATAGTACATCTTGTAATAATGCTCTAAAACTTCTTACTAATGATTTAGATATTATTACTAACTATAGTTTACCTAATAATACTTTAGGTTTACAATATTTAAGAGCGATTGAAAAAATAAATCCAAATATTAACGTAACATTAATTAAAAGAATAGATAACAATTATTATGATGATAATATTAGCAATAGTCTTGCAAGCGCTACATCATTAAGAATTCTTTTACAAAACAATCAAGATATTAGTGAATATGTTCCAAGACATATAAATAACAATTATATAGATATAAATTTAGCAAATAATAATTTGTTTAAAATATTATATTATAAAGCTATATCAAATGACTTAATATATTATGGTAGTAAAGAAGGTATTGAAAATAGATTAGAAAAAAACATCAAAGTTTCAAGAACACTTTCTGAAGTAGTCGAAAGGACTATTACTAAAAGATATACTGTTAATTATATCAATAGATTAATACTACATATATTAAACGAAACTGATTTAGACTTTCCGGTTGATCCTGACTATGTTAGAGTGCTAGGTTTTAATAATGACATAAAATCTTATTTTAAAACATTAAAATATAAAAAAGGGATAATCACTAATATTAAAGATACGAATAATATAATTGCTAAAAATGAGTTAAAAGCCACAAAATTATATAGTTTAGTTACTGAAAACTATGATTTATATTTAAATGAATATAAAGTTCCTATTATTAAGAATAAATGATTATGGAGATGAAATAAATGGACACGACAAAAATAACTATTGAACAAATAAAAGAGAGAATTAAAAACATAATTGATCCTGCTACAGGTAAAACATTAGAAGAATGCAAAGGCATTAAACATGTAGGCATAGACCGAGAAAAAAACTTAGTTGTATTAATAATCGTTATAGGTAAATGCGGAGGTATGGAAGAAAAAGCCATTCAAAGAGCTTTAGCAAAAATCGTTAAACTAGAACTTGGCTTTACTGGAATTAAAATTACTTTTGAAGAAAAAAGAATTATTGAAAGTATTGTAAAAACAAATGTTAAATTTATTTTAGTGCAATCTGGAAAAGGTGGAGTTGGTAAATCAACAATCAGTGCTAACATAGCTTATGCGTTAAAGCGATTAGGTAAGAAAGTAGGAATAATTGATGCAGATATTTATGGTTCAAGTATTCCTCAAATCCTTGAAATGGAACACTGTTATCCTAAAGCTGATGAAAATGGCAAAATTGTTCCATTAAATGCTTTTGGTATGGAAGTAATCTCTACAGAATTCTTTGCGGAAGAAGGTAAACCAGTAATATGGAGAGGAGCAATGCTTAACTCTATGATTTCTAACTTCTTTTATGAAGTTGTTTGGGATAAAAATACTGATTTCATTATTATTGACTGCCCACCAGGAACAGGGGACATAGCGCTTGACTTAAAACAAATTATTCCTAACGCTAAATCAATTATCGTAACTAGTCCTCATAAATCCGCAAGTCATGTAGCCACAAAAGCTGGATATACTGCTTTACAACTTGGCCAAAATATTATCGGCGTTATTGAAAACATGTCTTATTTTGTTAACCCTGTCAATAACCAAAAAGAGTATATTTTTGGACAAGGTGGAGGCGAAGTAGTTGCTGAAAAACTAAACTCTGAAGTTTTATGCAAACTACCTATTACTCAGCCTAAACATCATTTATCATTATTTGAAAGTGATGAAGAATCTGGACAAATATTTGATAATTTAGCAATTTTATTAACCATTTTACCTTAATAATATAAAAAAATACCCTTTATTTTGAATTTTCACAAATAAAGGGTTTTATTTTTATTATCTTTATTTTAATATCTCTTTAAAAACTCTTAATACATTTTTATAAAAGACTTTTTCTACTTCTTCTTCTGTAAAACCAGATTTAAGCATTTCTTCTTTTAGCATATACATTTTATCAGCGCTGTTCATTTCAATACTATCTCCAATACCATCAAAATCTGAACCTAATCCTATATAATCAATACCTACTAAATCTTTAACATGTTTGATGTGCTTAATTAAATCTTTTACATATGTAAAGTTATCTTTATCATCTGAGAAATTTACAAATGGAGAACAGTAATTTAATCCCATCACACCTCCACGACTTGCAAGTTTTATTATCATATCATCAGTCATATTTCTCACATGATTACATACCGCTCTACAATTTGAATGACTAGCAACGAATGGTTTTGTTGTGTGATTATAAACATCATAGAAACCTTTATCTGATAAATGCGAAACATCTATAATGATACCAAGTTTTTCCATTTCTTTAACCATTTCAATTCCATATGGTGTTAAACCATTTTCAGTATTCGGAACAGTAGTATCTGGTTTACCATCTTCTTTAAACTTTATTATATTTGGGTATCCTACACCATTTTCATAATTCCATGTTAATGTAATCATTCTCACGCCAAGAAGATATAGATTTCTTAAAAACTCTAAACGACCATTTGTTACTCCACCTTCTTCAATAGTAAGTAAGCTTGACATTATTCCATCTTCCATATTATTTTCTATATCTTGATATGAGAACACAGGTCTTATTATATCCATATTTTCACTAATGTTTTGATAGTACTTATCAATCATTATATTTACTTTTTCAAATGGATTATCACAATGTTTTAAATTTACAAACATTGCAAAACATTGTAGAGCATATTCTCCCTTTTTCATTCTCTTAAAGTCTAAATGTCCTTTTGTTTCTTCTAAAGTTTCTTCACTATTTAATACTCTTAATATTGTATCACAATGCATATCAACAACATTTAATTTTTTCATATTATCATCCTTTATTATAAATTTATAAATTATAATTATTTTCTATTTTTTATTTTTCTATTTTTTATTTTCTATTTTTTATTTTCTATTTTTCTCTTTATTTCTCTTATCATTAATTTTTTGCATTTCCTCTGAACCGATTAATGTAACATTATTTTCTCTTGCCCAATCGACACATCCTTTTAAAACTAATTTCAAAAATACTCTTGGAACTTTAACTAATGTTCTACAAGCATCTTCTGTGAATTTAATTTTATCGTCCATTCTATTTGCGGCATAAATTACAGAATCTAAATTAGCTTCTTTTCCACCAGGAATCTTTTCTGCTATTGGTCTTCTAAACTTAGTATACCAGAAGTTTGTAGAGTCACGATAACCATAATCAACAGGTACCCTTGGGAATCCACTTGGTTTTACACCATTAATAATTGTATTATAATATTTTTCTTTCATTAAAATCTTATCAATCTTTAATATAAAATGACATCCAAACTTGCTAGTTACCCCATTAAAGTTACGATATGGCCCTTCTATACCATCTAACATTCCTACTTTAACTTTATCTTCGAATGCATTTTCTAGCGTATCATCCCATGTGCATTCAAAAACCTGAAATGCTTTTTTTATTACTAGAGGTCTATCTCCTTCAGCTAATCCTTTTACTAATTCAAATTTACAATCTTTCATTTTTTCTTCAGGTGTTTCTCCAGGAAATCCTAATCTAACAGTTTCTTTAAAATCATGTCTACTATCTTCTAGAAAGTTTAATGAACATTTTCCTGTTCTTAAAATATTTTGAGCAGTATTAGAGCTATTACGACATTCTAGTATCATTGCATAATAATCTTTTCCCGCAATGTAATATGGGAAACATAATGAATAAGCACCTAGTGTTGTAATGCCACTTTCAGCAACTGTTGATATTAAAATCGTAGGCATTGGATAAAAAGCTGATGTTTGATAAAAATTATCAACTATTCTTAAATCTTTAAAATCACTCATATTATTACCTCTCTATAGCATTTAATTACTCTTATATTTTACTCCAAATATAGAAATTTATCAATTATAAAAATAAAAGTTGCCCAAATGAGCAACTTAAATAATGATAATTTATATTTGTATTTTTATCTTTATTTTTATCTTTATTTGTCTTCATCATCTTTCTTATCATGATGACAACAGCAACAATGATGTTCTTCTTTTTCATCATCTTCACAACCTTCGCAATCATCACAATCACAATCACCACAACATTCATCACCTTCTTGCATGAAAGAGTTGAATACTTCTGATAACATTTTGAATTCTTCTTCATTCTCAACTTCTTTTAATTCGCCGATTCCACCATCTTTTGGTTCATAAGCCGCAAAGCTAACTTCTACTTCATCGTCTTCTTGATAGTTTCCAGCTTCGTAGAAGAACACATAGCTCTTATTGAATTCTTCAGAATCAAACGTGAATAAAATTTCACAAAGAGTTTCATTTCCTTCTTCATCAGTAATAATTAATTGGTTTTCTTTTAATTCAGCCATTATAGTTTTCCTTTCTATATTTTATTATTTTTATTTTATTCTATTATTTTATTATTCTTTAATTTTATTATTATATTTAAAATTATACTTTATCTTTTTTGATCTAAATATGTTTGAAGAATTATTGTAGCTGCAAGCTTATCAACATTCTTTTTTCTTTTATTTCTACTGATATCAGCAGATAGCATTATTACGTCAGCTTGTTTAGATGTTAATCTCTCATCAATCATAATAACTTCTAAACCTAATGCTTCTTCTAACATTCCTTTGAATTTCAAACAATACTCTGCTTGAGGACCAATTGTACCATTCATATTCTTAGGTAATCCAAGTACTATTTTTTTTACATCATTTTCTTTAACAACTCTAGTTACTTCAGCTAAAGCAGCATCTAAATCTTGATCTTCGAATCTAAATGTTCCAACTGGATTAGCAATAATTCCTAAGTAATCACTTAAGGCAATCCCAACAGTTCTGTTACCTAAATCAAGTCCTATTACTCTCATAGGTTCTCCTCAATAGTTTTCTTAACAATTTCTAATGCTTCTGGTAGTTTTGTTTCATCTTTTCCACCAGCTTGAGCAAAGTCGTCACGACCTCCTCCGCCTCCTAATGTAGCAGTTGCAGCCTTTTTAACTAAATCTCCAGCTTTGATTCCTTGTAGTTTATTTTTACAAATAAATACTACTTTAGGCGAAACAACGTTTGAAGCGAAAATTAAACATTCACCTAATTTATCAGAGATTCTATCAACTAAATCCTTAAGTGCACTTACTTCAGCATCTCTTGTATTTATAAATAAAATTTTCTTGCCATTTACTTCATAAACATCATTAATGAAATCATCAATTGATAATGAGGCTTTTTCACGTTTCTTTTTATTATATTCTTTGTCTAATTCTTTAACGTTTTCTCTTAACCCATTGATTTCTTTTCTAAAATTAACTATTGTTTTATAACTAGGAATGATTTCAGTTGTTTTGGTATCAGTATAGTTTAATTGAATATTTTCTTCTTTTGCTTTTGCGATAATATCATTTGCTTTAGATCTTAACTCTTTAATATCATTAACATATACTTTAGTAACGTCTTTTAGTTTATTGATAATGTATTCATCACTACCTGTGATGCATTCAATTCTAAAGATACCAGATCCTTTACTTTCTACTCCAAGAATTGCAAGCTTATTGATTTCTTTTGTATTTTTAACATGTATTCCACCGCATAATTCTTTTGAGAAACCAATTGTAACAACTCGAACTACTTTTCCATATTTTTCTCCAAAGACTGCTTGAACACCTAATTTCTTAGCATCTTCTAATGGCAATTCAATAATTTCACTATCGCTATTTTTTGATATTTCTTCATTTACTAAATTTTCAATTGATATTAAATTTTCTTCTGTTGGTAATTCGAAATTATTAAAATCAAATCTTAAAGAGTCAAAACTTACATTTGAACCTTGTTGTTTGACATGATTTCCTAATACTTTTCTTAAGGCTTCATTTAATAAATGTGTACCAGAATGGTTAGAAGCAGAAGCATTTCGTTTTTCTAAATCTATAATTTGTTTAGCTTTAAATCCTTTTTCGATTTTAATATCTGTTTTAACTGTTACTGCATGTTGATTATTTGGTAATTTAAATGCATCTAAAACATCTAACTCTACATCGTTAATAATAACTTTACCAGAATCTCCGACTTGACCACCACTTGTAGCATAAAAGACGGTTTTATCAAATACTAAGTTAAGTAATCCAGTTCCTTCCTTTACAAGTTTTCCATTTTCAAATATTCCAATTATTTCAGATTCACATTCTAATTGATCATATCCAATAAATGAAGATTCTTCATTAAAGTTTAACATATCTTCATTTTGAGTATTCATTGATTCATTATCATTACGTGCTTTTTTAGATGATAATTTTTGCTTCTTTAATTCTTCTAAGAAACCTTCGTAGTCAACTTTTCTGCCGTTTTCTTCGCAAACTTCAATCGTTAATTCAATAGGGAATCCAAAAGTATCATATAATTGGAAAGCAAATTCTTTGGCAACAACGCCATCATTATTTCCTAAATATTCATTTAGTTTCTTTTCTCCAGTTTCTAATGTTTGTAAGAATTTTTCTTCTTCCATTTTGATGACTTTCTTAACCATTTCTTTAGTTTCTTCTAAATATGGATAGAATGATTTCATTATCTCAACAACTAAATCTACTAAGTTATACATAAATGGTTTATTCATTCCTAAAACTCTTCCATAACGAACAGCTCTTCTAAGAATTCTTCTCAATACGTAACCTCTACCTTCATTAGATAGATTAGCTCCATCACTAATAGCAAATGTTACACTACGAATATGATCACTAATTACTTTAAATGCCATTTGGCCAGAATATTTTACTCCTGTCATTTTTTCAAGTTCATTAATTAATGGCATGAATAAATCTGTTTCATAATTAGTTTCAACTTCCTGCATAACGCAAGCCATACGCTCTAATCCCATTCCTGTATCAATATTCTTACTAGGAAGTTCTTTATAATCTTTACGAGAAACTCCAGTTTCCGCATTAAATTGACTGAAAACAATGTTCCATATTTCAATGTATCTATCATTTTCAATATCATTTTTTAGCATTTCAATTCCTAAATGATTAGGATCATATTTTTCTCCTCTATCAAAGAAAATTTCACTGTCAGGTCCACATGGTCCTTCACCAATTTCCCAGAAATTATCAACAATAGGGATTATATGACTAGGGTCAACACCAAGCCCTGTCCATAATTCATATGCTTCTTTATCATCAGGATAAATAGTGAAATATAGTCTATCAATATCAAATCCAAACCATTTTTCACTTGTTAATAGTTCAAATCCCCAAGTTAAAGCTTCTTTTCTAAAATAATCCCCAATAGAAAAATTACCTAGCATTTCAAAGAAAGTATGATGACGAGCTGTTCTACCAACATTGTCAATATCATTAGTTCTAATTGCCTTTTGAGCATTACATATTCTCTTACTTGTTGGGACTTCTCTACCATCAAAATATTTCTTTAAAGGGGCTACACCAGCATTAATCCATAAAAGTGTAGGATCATTAACTGGCACTAATGATGCACTTGGAAATACTTCATGGCCTTTACTTTTCCAGAAATCCAACCACATTTGTCTTATTTCATAACTTTTCAGTTTTTTCATATTATTTTCTCCATATTGTATTAATATTATTATCTTGTATAAAATTTATATTATAGTTCATCTTCATTTATATCTATTATTACAGGAATTATAATAGGTGATTTTTTAGCTAGAGTACGAACTTCTTTTGTACAATTATCTTTTATATCAGTTTTTAATTGATTCCAATCGATAAATTCATTTACAAAAGTACGTTCAATTATCTCTTTAGTTTTTAATTCTATAGCTGAATAAAGCAGATCTTGGTCACACATTGATGTAAATCCTTTAGTATATACTTTTGGACCAGAAATTATTTTTGAATTTCGAGCATCAATATTAGTAACAATAATCATTGCTCCTTCTAATGATAATTGCTCACGGTCTTTTAATACTACTTCGTTAATATCACCAACTATTGAACCATCAACTAGCACGTCTCCTACTTCAATAGAAACTGAGTTATCAAGCAATTTCCCGTTATCAAAAGTAATCTCTTGACCATTATCTAAAACAATAACTTGATTTTCTGCATAACCAGCTTCTAAAGCAATATTTTTGTGCATATATTGATGACGATATTCTCCTATAACAGGACATATATATTTTGGTTTCAACATTTGATATATCATTTTTAAATCTTCACTATCTGCATGTGAACTTTTAATTATATCTTTTGTTAAATTAACAACCTTACTTCCAGTTTTACTTAATTGATCTAGTGCTCTTGTAGCTATTTTTTCTGTTCCAATAACTGGTGGACAAATAGTAACAACCACATCTTCTTCTGTCAATTTAATTAATTTATCTTGGTTTGTCATCATTCTTTGTAACATAAAATATGGTTCATGTCGAACACCAGTAATAATAACTGCCAAATTACTATCATTATTTGTATTATTTTCATCAATAAACTTTAGGTTAACTAAGTTTTCATTAGGAACATTTAAGTATCCTTCGTTCATTGATACATTAATAATTCTCTGTACTTTTCTTCCTATAACAGCAATCTTACGATTTGCGGCTACACATAAGTCCACAACTTTTTGAATGCGATTTAAGTCATATGAATACATTGCAAATACAACTCTATTTGGATTACGTAGTGCATCATTCACCATATGATTAAAAGTATAATCGTTATTTACCCTATTTATATTATTTACTCCTAAACTTTCTGGGCATAACAATAAACAGTCTTTAACATTGTTAAGTTTGCTAAATGATGTTTGATAATGACTATCCTTTGTAAATCCAAAAGAAAAGTCAGGAACATAAACAACTGAACCATCTTCTGTATTAATTGATACTCCAAAAGTTTCAGGAATACTATGAGAAGTATAAAAGAATGAAACAGATGTTTTATCATATGTTAGTACAAATGAATCATCTACGCTAAGTAGCATATAATCTTTAACATCTAAATTATTTTCAATTAATATTTGATTAACAATTGCAATAGTGAACTTTGATCCATAAACGGGAATATTTATATTTTTTAAAAGTTCAGCAATAGCCCCACAATTTTCTTCATGTCCATGAGTAAGAATCACACATGCAATCTTATCTTTATTTTCTATTAAATAAGTAAAATCAGGCATTACGGCATCGATGCCATATAAATCAACACTTGGATATTTAATACCTGCATCTAAAATGAAAATTTTATCATCTACAATTACAAGATATAAGTTTTTTCCATTTTCCCCTAGCCCACCTAAAGCACAAAATTTAATTTTACTCATATTATATAACTCTCCTATATCTTTGATATTTTAGCATAAAATGATTAAAAAGTAAAGGTGAAACCCATTAGTATTTTATAATTTAAATTATGATTATTTTATTTTTTAATATTTTTGTTATTTAATTATTTATTTTGGAAAAATATGTAATCATTTGTATTTTATTAATTATCTTT
>JAZNJG010000161.1:0-1758 GCA_045577945.1 Bacilli bacterium
AATACCATCCTTAGAATGAACAAAAAAGAACATTACCATAATGTTAAAATTTAATTAATCCAAATTATTAACAAAGAATCTAAAATCAAATTTAAAACAGTCAAAAGAGTATTATTTAATAAATTTCGATACTTTTCTCTTATTCAAAAATAGTGGTTTTAAATATATTATTTAATTTTACTTTAATAAATTGAATAGCTTTTTCATTGTATGAAAAATAAATAATATTTTTATCTTTTAGTACTTTTTCGAAACTTTTAGTTTCAATTTGTTTATCAGAAATAATAACATATATATATCCGTTAGGCCTAGTTAACATTTGAATGTCTTTAATGTCTTCCCATTTAATAAACTGTTGTTTGCTTTTCCTAAAAATGATTTTTTTTATACCCAATTCATTTAAATAGATTTTGGCCATCGTTCTCGGATAAATAATAATTGGTAATACAATTGAAAACCCATATATTAAAATTGCAGACAACCACCACAAAAAATCCAAAGGATCAAACGATATAATAAATATATATATAAGGCATATGGATATTGTCCACATTAAACATATTGTAAATATAAATAAAGGTAATGAAGAATAAAATTTCATCTCTTTTTTCATCAAAAATCTCCTTAATAATTCAATAATGCATTAGTATTTCTAGTCTTGTTATTAGACTGTTCAATTAGTGATTTAGCCAAAGACATAGTACCATCAAACATTCCATACATAACTCCAAAATAAATAGATGCAGCTGTATTTGCTCCGTCAAATGACATAAATTCAACAAAACGGCTTCCAAATGTTTTTCCGGATAATGCTGGATTAAAACTATCAGCCATCCATAAATTCATAATTCCCATCGTGGCCATACAAACTAATGAATTAGTTACACCAGCAAATAAAGCATCTCCTAAATTTATATTTATACTACCGGTTGTGTTATATGAAGAAATTGATTGAGTTAACACATTTCCTCCAAATCCAGCAGCAAATCCCATACCTCCGCAAACAAGCAATCCAACTCCTCCACCAATTGCCATGCCAACACCGACAGCCAATGAAGATAACGCTCCTGTAGCAAAACCTCCCCAAAACGCAGCTCCTATATCCCCGCCGCTTATTGCAGCAGTTCCAGCAGCGATTCCACCTGAGACTAACCCTCCAATTACAGCAGAAGAAATCAATCCAACAATAAATAAAATAGCTGAATGTCCACTAGGATTGTAAAGGTTAACTGGATCATTCATGCAATAGCAATATAAGTTAAGCCCGTTAATAGAACTTGGGTCTAAATACTCAATGCTATCAGGTGAAATTCAACGACAAAGTTTAGGTGAATAATATCTAGAGTTGCAATAGAATAACTGAGTTTCGACATCATAATCTTGATTATCCTTGTGGGCAATTAATTCACATAATAATTATACCACATTTCTTATGTTAATACAAAATTAATTGACTATAAACAAAAATATTAAATTCAAACAACTAACTCATAAGTGTTGCAAATTTGCTTATTTTATAGGCAGGATAAGGAAAATGCAACAAGTTGCATTTTCTACTGTTGCGACAACTGGGATACCAAGGTTTCGCTCTTGTCCACTAAAATTAAGAAAGGATGAAACTGCGTAATACAGCTTCACCCTTAATGTTAAAAGTGATGTTTGTTTATTTTAATTTGTTATTTTTATATTTCATAAACTTCTCTTTAATATCTTTAAATTTTTCAAGCTGACTATTAATTCTTTCAATTGATCTTGTTT
>JAZNJG010000162.1:0-3389 GCA_045577945.1 Bacilli bacterium
CTGATCGATAAACAAAATAATTATATTATATATGTTATAAGAGATATTGAAGAGTTAATAATTCCTGATGGAATAGTTTGTATTCCTGATTTATCACATTGTCATAACTTAAGAAAATTGGTAATTCCTAGTTCTATAGAAGAAATTAATGAAAATAGTTTTTTTGGTTGTAATAAATTAGAAGAAATAGTTATTGAAAATGATCTTAAGTTTACTTATGAAAATGGTGTATTGTATAATTTAGAAACTAATGAAATTATATATGTTTTGCGTAATGTAGAAGAACTTATTTTACCGCATGGATTAACCTCATTGCCTAATTTACAAGGTTGTTCTAAATTGGCAAAAATAACTATACCTCAGACAATCATCAATATTAATAAAGATTATTTGAAAGAATGTAATAATCTTGAAGAAATAATTATTGAACAAGGAAGTAAATTTGTTTATCAAAGTGGAGTTTTAATAGATTCTATTAATAATGAAATAATTTTTATTAATCTAAATGAATCTGATATTGTCATACCTGAAGGTGTATCAGAATTACCTTCATTTTATAACAATACAAAGTTAAAATCCATAGTTATACCAAGTAGTGTTACTGTAATAAAAGATTATACATTTGGTGAGTGTTTTAATCTTAGTGAAATTATGTTTAAAGGTGCTATAACTGAAATCGGTAATTATGCTTTTGAGGATTGTGATTCCATAGTGACTATTATTTTACCAGAGGGTTTAATTTCAATAAATGAGTTTGCTTTTTTCTCCTGTGATTCATTGGTGAGCATTACTCTGCCTAGTACGTTAGAAAAAATAGAATCACATTCTTTTGAAGCATGTTATAATATTACAGAAATTATAAATAATAGTGATTTTAAATTAGAGTTTAATTCAACTGATTTTGGAGAGATTGCATTTTATGCCTCCAAGATTGTTGATAAAGATGGTAATATACATAATTCTTTAGGTTCTGGCGAAGTAAACATTATTTATCAAGACTCTTTCATGTACTTATATAAATATGGAATTTATACTTTAATCAAATATTTAGGCGATGAAGAAACTGTCATTTTACCTAAAGATATACTAGGTAATAAATATAAAATTTCCCCTCAATTTAATGCTACTAAAATAATAATACCTGATGGAACATATATAATAGAGGCACAAGCTTTTTATAATTGCTCAATTGAAGAAATAACACTTCCTGAATCATTGATTACTATAGAATGGGCTGCATTTTCTGGATGTAGCAATTTAAAAAAAATTAATATCCCTGATAGTGTTATAAGAATAGATGATTATGCATTTTATGGTTGTAGTAGTTTAACAAGTATTGAAATTCCTAATGGTATAAATATAATAAATGGGTCTGTATTTGCTAATTGTATAAGTTTAATTAATATTACTATTCCAAATAGTGTTAGAAGTATAGGAAATGGTGCATTTAGAAGTTGTAGTAGTCTTGAAGAAATTATTATACCTGAATCTGTTAAGGAAATAGGCCATTGGGCTTTTGCAGATTGTGAAAATTTAGATAAAATATCGATTTTAAGTGATTCATTGTTAGTAGGAGAATTTGCTTTTAAAAATACAAAATATTATAATGATTTAGAAAATTGGAAAGAAAATATGCTGTGCATAGATAATGTTTTAATAGAAGTAAGTGGTAATATTGAACATTTTGTAATTCCTGAAAGCATTACATCTGTTTGTATTACAGCGTTTAATTATTGTTTAAAATTAAAATCCATAACAATGAATCAAGATGTAGATTTATATTTATATAATTGTAGAAATCTTGAAATGATAATATTTAATGGTTCAACAAGTTTTAATTGTTTATCCAACTTATTCGATTACTATCCTGAAAATGCAGAAGATATACTTGTAAATTTACATACTATAGTTTTGAAAAAAGGATTTCAAAATCAAGGATTTACATTTAATGCTACTGACTTAAAAATTTTTGTTGAAGAAAAAGAAGAAATAATCACTTGGAATCAAGAGTTTCCTGATTGGAATAATGGAAACACTGTATATTATGGAGGGAAGTGGATAGAAGTTAATTTCTATGATTATGATGGAGCTTTGTTAAAAAATGAGTTTTATTCACTATCTGAGACTATACGTTTACCTCTTCTGAATTCTTTTATAAAAGACGGATATTGCTACCAATTTATTGGTTGGGATTTAGATGGAGACAACCATGTTGATAACGTTCCTTCTTCATCTTCTTCAAATATTAATGCTATTGCTGTCTATGAAGTCGAATTAGCAACATATAAAATAACTTATTATGATAAGGATAATATAACTGTTTTGTTTGAGCAACAATATTCATATGGTGATAGTATAGTTTTACCAATACCACCTTATAAATTAGGATATGATTTTAATCAATGGATAGGATATCCTAGCGATTTAATAGTAAGAGAAGAATATGCAATTTATTCTACATGGATTCATCAGGGTAAAGGGCATGAATACTATTTGATAGAGACATTGGAACCTACTTGTGAAAACTATGGTTATAAGAAATATTTATGTTCTATATGTCAGGAGTATTATATTACTGATATTGAAGAAAAACTTGGTCATGATTATAAATATCAAGAAATTAATCCGACATGCTTAACTGAAGGATATATAGTTTATACTTGTGATTGTGGCCATAGTTATCAAGATAATTATAAAGATGCTTTAGGTCATCATTTCGGTGAATATATAATAGATTTTCCTTCAACTTGTAGTCAATATGGTAAATGTCACAGAGTATGTGAATGTGGCTATATTGAATATGAAAACATTAATTTATTAGATCATAATTATGAAATTATTTACACTGAATCACCTACATGTAAACAAGTTGGGTGTATAAAATATGAGTGTAAAGATTGTTTAGATATTTACGAAGAAGTAATTCCTTATTCAGACCACTCATACGAAAAAAAATATGTTTCTTTTACTCTTTTGCAAAAATTAATTATTAAGATAATCGATTTATTTTATGGATATGATGATTATAACTCTTATTATTATCAGTGTTCAACGTGTGATTGTATTAAAAAAGATAATTTAATGGAAAATACGCAAATGTCAGTTTTGGGTGTTTGTAATCATTCAATTATTTCAGATTGGGTAACTGAAATTAATCATAGCTGCTCAAGTGAAGGATTGAAAGTTCAAAAATGTGTTAATTGTGGTGAAATTGTTAATTTTTATGTCACAGAAAAAGATTACGTGACAGGACATGATATGATAATTGATGAAAGAGTTGAACCAACTTGTACAGAGTCTGGTTTAACTGAAGGTAGCCATTGTTCTAGATGTGATCATAAAGTAGCTCAAGAAGTAATTGATGCTCTTGGACATAGTTATGACTCAAA
>JAZNJG010000163.1:0-2214 GCA_045577945.1 Bacilli bacterium
GGTGTATATTCTCTAAAATGTAACTTTAATGACATATCTATTATTCAATTATTTACACCTTAAAGTTACAAAAAATATTTGATATAACAATGATTTATTGTATAAAAAAAAGAGGGTGTGCCTATTTTGACACACCCTCTTTATTTATGAATTGTATAAATTTTGGGGACTATTATACTAATAAACAAATTGTGACACAAAAATAGTTATAGTATCTGACACAAAACATAAGGATTTGCAACTGTACGTCGTCCAAATCGACTTAATAAAAGCACTATATTCTCTTCTTGATCACATTTATCTAATTGTAATTGTGCATTACTTGGAATACGTGATGCAAAGAAAGGCCATAATTCTTGTGTTTCGTATTCTTTATTTATTGAAGGAAAATTTGCTAATGGTAATATTTCTTTTTGTAATTTAAAATCATTACTATAACTAAAATGCCACACACCATTAGAATAATTTAAAGTTCCTATTAACAAATTTCCAAAACTAACATTAAATGTCGCTTCTTCATCTGCATTCCATTCCATGGAACGTTTATTCTCTGACCAAAATAAACGTGTGAAAACTTTTTTAAATGATTTCATAACATTTTTTTTAATTCATTAAAACGATATTTTAAACATTCACATATCATTAAGATTCTATTTTGACTCATAAGATTGCTAAAATTAGTTTTTATTTCAACAATCATTTCTTCTAATTTAGAAGCAGAAAGGAGTTCTTTTATTTCTAATTTAGTTATATAAAACTCATTTGTATATATTTTTTCAAATAATTTAAAGTGGTTTAGATTTTTTTCATTATCCCAACCAACTTTAGGTCTAGATGTTTTACAATATTTTTTTATATGAGGATCTAAAGTTCTATTAATATCAATAATATCAATTATCTTTTCTTCTGAATAATTCCAAAACAGACCTCTAGCAGTATCATAAATAGGAGCAAAATATGGTTGAAAACTACCATTAATAGATCTTATAATTCCCCAATTGAAGAAATGTCTGTCATTATTACCCACTAATGCATCAAAAATAATAAGTTTAACTAAATTATGCATTATTTCATCTTTTTGATATAAAAACATACTTTCAACAGCATTCTCAATAACTTGAAAGGTAAAAAATTCTCTTGTTAATTTTAATTTGTCTACTTCTTCGACAAATTCAATAGAGTCATTTAAATAACCAGCAAGTATATCTGCTCCATGTAGTAATTCTTCTGTTGGGGATTTTAAAAAATAACGACTCAGAAAACGTAATTGCCCTCCAACCATTGCAATACGAGACTCAGCCATATTTAATCCAAAAATTGTACCAAGCCGATTCAATAATAATTCTGTTATCGATTCAATGGGATACCATTTGTGTCCTGTTTTTGCTATGTAACGAATCCAGTTCTTCTTATTTTTCTTGCGCTTATGATTAAATAAAGAATAATCATAAATGCCTATAAATTTTTTGGGAGCATCACCATTTATAGTTCTTGATTCATCAATAAAATAATTACATTTCTTTATGATACAAATTTTAGGAATATTTAATCCTTGTATGCCAGAAAAGTTCTCTATTTTATGAATTGGTATTTTATTGTGTTTCATTAAGATAAAAATATTTACAAAGTTACAACAATTTGGTGAATCATACAAGACTTTTATCAGGATAAATATTTAAAAATTCTTAACAATGAAATTTATATGTAAATTTGACCTATGCGCCAAATTTTTCTTGTTCATTATCTTTTTCTACCTCCATAATTTCACCATAAATGCCAATATAGTAAATATCCTTCCCATCTGGATCCACCAAATTCACTGGATTATTTGCGCACCAAGCGTATGGGGAGATGTCGTAGTATTTTTCGGCAAGGGGGTCTTGTGTTGTGGTGCGCATTAAAGCAGGATAGTACCAACGAGCTTCTGAGTCGTATTCATCAAGACCATGCATTTCGACAAACTCTTTTCCGCCATATTTATATGGTTGTTGTGATGCTTGATAATTGTCGTTCCATGGCAGACCGCTTGGATAGTATTGCATTTGTTGAACGCACTGAAATGTCGTATTTGTTAAACCCATGTATGTTCCACGCCCATTACCGAGATAGTCTTTTATGTAATAATATGGGAGATAACTATTTCGTTGTATATTGTAACCAATATAGCCTTCGACATTCTCAATACGCTCTATTCGCCAGAGAGTGTTTGTAAGT
>JAZNJG010000164.1:0-19391 GCA_045577945.1 Bacilli bacterium
ATCACTTGAAAAAGCTAATTTTAAATATTTAATTAATGAAAAATTAGATGATCAAGAATATGAAATTTATATAAATCATGATTGTATCGAAGTATATGCAAAATGTGAGGTTGGATTATATTATGCAACTAAAACATTAAAACAAATATTAAATACAGATAATATTCAATGCGGTTATATTAAAGATAAGCCTGATTTAAGGGTGAGAGGATTTATGCATGATATAAGCCGTAATAAAGTTCCCAAATTAGAAACTCTAAAATATATAGTTGAAATAATGAGTGATTTGAAAATGAATCATTTTGAGTTATATGTGGAAGGATTCAGTTTTGAGTATAAATCATTTGAAAGATACTTAGAAGAAAATAGTTATATAACTGTTGATGAATATAAAGAGTTAGAAAAATATTGTAATGATCATTACATAGATTTTGTTCCAAATCAAAATGGATTAGGTCATATGGAACAATGGTTAAGCAAAGATGAATTTAAGGACTTAGCAGAAGCTCCAGAAGGAATTCATTTATGGGGCTCATTAAGACCTGCAAGTACTTTAGATGTGTCAAATCCTAAATCTTTAGAACTAATCAAAACTATGTATAACGATATGCTTCCAATATCAAATTCCAAATATTTTCATATGAATTTTGATGAACCATTTGAACTTGGAAAAGGTTATACTGAAGGATATAAACCAGAAGATGTTTATGTGGATTTTTTGAATAAAGTTTATCCTGAAGTAAAGAAATATAATAAAATACCTCTTATGTGGGGGGATGTACTTGTTAGACATCCTCATAAGTGGGATGAACTTCCAAAAGATATGATATTTGTTGATTGGGGTTATGATGCACCTTATTCGTTTGCAAATCATGCAAAACTTCTAAAAGAAAAAGGAGTTAAGTTTATGTGTGCTCCTGGTTCAACAAGCTGGTCTAGTTTTTTAGGAAGATATTTAGATTGGTATGAAAATATTAAGAATGCTATAGATGCAGTGTATGATTACCAAGGAGAAGGAGTTTTATTAACAGACTGGGGTGACTTTGGTCATTTACAATTCTGGTCTGTGACTCTTGCACCATTAATTTATACTGGATTATATTCTTGGTCACATAAAGAAGGAACAATTTTAAAAGTAAGGGATTATTTAAATAGATATCTTAATGATAAAAAAGATATTATTGGGGATATGATCTTAGATTTGAATCATTATTCAAGATATGATGTTGATTATGCGGGAAATGGTTCGAGAAGTTTTTATACTTTTATGTGGGCAAGTGTTGCAATCTATGAAGCTAAGAGTTTAGGAATTACACCTTTAGAGTATTTTAAGAATAAGTGTTATAATACTAGAATTTCTTATGAAAAGTTTAAACTAATGGATGGTTTATTTGATTATTCACTTAAGAACTTTGGTTTGTTAGAATTGGATTCTAATGCTAAATTAAGATTAGTTGTTGATGAATTAAAACAAACAATATTAACTTTGAAAATGATTATTCGCTTAAGTTTATCTCTTAATGAAGATATTGACTTAGAGGATAGAATAAAACATTTAGATTTTATTTTAGAGAACAAAGATGAAGAACTTGAAAATCAAGAAAAACTATGGCTTGTTAGAAATAAGTCTGGAGGACTTGAAACTAGTATTAATCATCTTAAAGAATTCTTTGATTTCGTTGTGGAAATGAAGAATTATCTTGAAAATAAAAAAATTAATTAAATTATTTCGATTGAAAAGAGGAAACCGATAATGAAAAAATTAACTTACAATTCTGCAGTTTTGAAAAAGATGGTTTGGTTGTTCATTTGTGTATTACTTGTTGGTTTATTAGTTTACTCAATTGTTAGTAGTTACACAACAACTGGACATATCACAACCAGCTCTGATGCAACCCTTTCAACAATTCCGGCAGGGGCTTATCAAGATTATATCAAACTTTCAGTTGATGTTCCAAAAAATAGTCTTGAGTCTTCTGACAACAAGATTGAAAATATTGTTGATGGAATAGAAAGTAATCCGGATTATCAATATCACAAAACTTATGTGAGATATACAAGTATTACTGGTGTATCAATCGATGCAACAAACCCTGTTGTTGAAGATGCTACAGTTTTCGACTTAAATTGGCCTAGTGAAAACCTTGATGTTGATAGATATTCAAGTTATCTAAATGGTAATAAAGGGATTTATGTTGGTGAAACTGGATCTTTAACTTATACAATTGATAATGTTCCTGAAAAAGGATTTTACAATGTTATCTTAAGTTATTTTGTTCCAAAAGGAAAAGGATCTGTTGCTCAAAGAAAAATTTTAGTTAATGATAAAGTTTTATTCGATGATTTACTAAGTGTATCTTTTGCAAGATATTATAAAGATGCTGAAGAAATCAAACAAGATATTAATGGGAATGACTTAAAACCAAGTCAAGCTGAAGTTTATATGTATCATGAAAATGTATATCTTTCTGATACAACTGGATACGTAGCTGAACCATTTAAGATCCTTTTAGAAAAAGGTACTAATAAGATTACTTTTGAAAGTATTAAAGAAGGAATGGTTATTACTGACTTAAAAGTTGTTTCATTAGATCAATATAACTTACCAGATTATAATACTTATTATAATAAACTTGTTAATGAAGGTGCAAAAGTTAATTTAACACCATTAGATGCTTCTAATTATTTATATGAAGCTGAAGCTTCTAACCGTGTATCTTCTACACCTACATTATATCCTACATCAGATAGAACAAGTGCTGGAAATACTCCAAATGATCCTGTTAGAACTAAGTACAATGCAATTGGTGGTTCTAAATGGTCAACTCCTGGTGATGAAATTTCATGGACTATTAATGTAGCTGAAAGTGGATTCTATAAGATTGCTTTCAGAGCAAAACAAGATTTAGCACGTGGTATGTTCGCAACAAGAAAGTTATTAATTAATGGTGAACAACCATTTAAAGAAGCCGCAAATCTTCGTTTCTATTATAGTTCTGAGTATCAACTAGTTTCTTTAGGAAGTAAAGCTGATGAAAATGGTGAATCTCAACCATATTATGTTTACTTAGAAGCTGGTGAAAATAAGATTTCTCTTCAAGCTTCTCTTGGAGATTATGGTCAAGCTATTTCTAGAGTAAATAAAGTTATTGATAAATTAAATAGTATATATCTTAAGATAATTGCTATTACAACAACTAACCCAGATGATTACACTGATTATGGTTTAACAGGTGACAATAACCGTTTAGGTTTAGATGAAGATGGAAAACCAATTGATTTAAAACAAATCTTCTCAGATTGTGCTGTTGAATTAAATGATGTGTCACAATATATTACAAGCCTTACAGGTGAAAAGAGCAGTTTGAATAACGTTCTTGATAAGATCGTTCTTCAAATGGGTGGATATGTAGATTTTAATGGTGATGGTGAAAAAGAAGATGTTGGTGGTTTTGGTACAAATCCTCGTAACATTACAAGAGACTTAAATGCATTTAAGACAAATTTATCATCACTTGGAACTTGGATTTTAGATGTTCAAGAACAATCATTAACGATTGAATCATTCTATGTTTGTCCAATTGAAACTGAGTTACCTAACGCTGAAGAAGGATTCTTTAAAAATGCGTGGTTCTCAATTCGTGGATTCTTCTTATCATTCTTCTTTGATTATGAATCAATCGGTGTAATTAGTACAGAAGGATTTGAAAAAGAAATCGAAGTTTGGTTCTTAACTAGTGAAACATCTGGTCGTGAACAAGCAAACGTATTAAAGAACTTGATTGATATGTACTTCATTTATGAAGATGAAGAAGCAGAAAAAGAAGTAGACAATTATAAAGATTATGATTGTAATGTAATATTAAAAGTATTAGCTCAAGGTGTATTACTTCCTGCAACTCTTGCGGGAACTGGACCTGATGTAGCTATCAACGTTGGTGAAGGTTTACCAGTTAACTACGCTCTTCGTGGAGCTATCTATGACTTAACTAATCAACCTGATTATGAACAAGTAATTAATGAAAGATTCTATTATGATGAAATGATTCCAATGTTATATAAAGAACAATATGACATGGAAACAATCGCTAATAATCCTGAGTTAGCAGCATTAGACTTAAAAGATGGTGTTGCTGATGGTATTCATATTGGAGCATATGGTTTACCAAATACTGCTTCATTCCTTGTAATGTTCTATCGTAAAGATATCTTTGAAGAACATGGTTGGAAGATTGAAGATATCCAAACTTGGGAAGATGTAGCTGACTTAGTTAAAGAACTTAATGTTCTTAACCTAGGATTCTACCTTCCATTAGAAGGTGCTGGTTCACAAATTTTTGCTACATTATTATATCAAAATGGCGGATCATTCTATGTAGAGGATCAAACAGAATGTAATTTCTCAACAGAAACTGCTAAGAAAGCATTCGAACAATGGTGTAGTTATTTCTGTGATTATGGATTTGAAATGGCTGCAAACTTTACAAACAGATTCCGTAGTGGTGAAATGCCAATAGGTATTTCTAGTTATACACTTTACAATACACTTTCTGTATTCGCTCCTGATATTGCAGGTAAATGGGACTTCGCTCCACTTCCTGGTGTAAGAGTAGAAGGACAATCAGAAGTTGAAAATAGTGGTGTTTTAGGTATTACTTCAAATATCATTATGAAACAAAAGAAAGAAACACCTGAAAATGCGTGGATTTATGATGCTTCATGGGCATTCTTAAAATGGTGGACATCTGATGTTATTCAAGCTAAATATGCTACTGAAATTGAATCAATTTTAGGAAGTGGTGCTCGTCACAATACTGCTAATAAAAATGCATTTGAAGAACTTCCTTGGACTGATGCTGAAAGAAAGATTTTAAGCAAACAATTCGAGAATGCGTTTGGTATTCCTGAAGTTGCTGGTGGATATTATATTGGACGTAATTTAGAAAACGCTATTCGTGAAGTTATTAATAATGATTCTAACCCACGTGAAACATTAGCTGAATATGTAGAGTTAATCAATAGTGAAATTGATCGTAAGCGTGAAGAA
This sequence comes from Bacilli bacterium, assembly GCA_045577945.1. Classification (GTDB taxonomy): domain Bacteria; phylum Bacillota_I; class Bacilli_A; order ML615J-28; family CAG-698; genus CAG-698. Next base: position 5,048 of record JAZNJG010000164.1, read on the forward strand.
TTTAACTTGTTGAGAAAGAAGGAGGACTAGGATGGAAGCTACACAAGAAAAAATGAGCTTTTGGGCTAGGCTAAGAAATTGGAATAGAAGACGTTTAGAAAAAATGGAAGCTTGGAGTAAGAAAAAACCCGTTCGTAGAAAACTTTACTTAAATCGTAAGTTATATCTAATGATGTTCCCTTACATCCTATTGTTCTTCACATTTACTGTGTTACCTGTTATATTCAGTTTCTTATTTAGTTTTACTGACTTTAACTTATTACAATTCCCACCTCATTGGCGTGGATGGGATAACTATTTGTCATTATTCTTAGAGGATACAATCTTTATTACTGCTGTTAAGAATACATTAATTATAGCAGTTATAGTTGGTCCTGGTGGATATATGTTATCATTCGTATTCGCATGGTTAATTAATGAACTTCCTAGAGTATTAAGAGCAATAGTAACATTCTTATTCTATGCTCCTGCCTTAACTGGTGCAGTATCAATTTGGGCGTTAATCTTTAGTAGTGACTACTATGGATGGGCAAACTCATTATTAATAAATATGAATATAATTAGAGAACCAATTCTTTGGTTAAAAGATACGGATTACATTTTACCAATTGTTATTTTAGTTCAATTATGGTCAAGTTTAGGAGTTAACTTCTTAACATTGATCGCCGGATTAAAAGGTGTTAATAAAGAATTATATGAAGCTGGTGCGATTGATGGTATTCGTAATAGATGGCAAGAATTATGGTATATTACTCTTCCATGTATTAAAGAACAATTACTATTTAGTGCCGTTATTCAAATTTCGAATACACTAGGAGTAGGGGCAATTACAACTGCTCTTTGTGGGTTCCCATCAGTACAATATGCTGGTCATACAATAGTTAATCACTTAACTGACTATACATCAACAAGATATGAGTTAGGATATGCTTCAGCAATTGCTACGTTACTATTCTTATCTGCTATCGGATTAAATAGTTTAATTAGAAAATTATTAAGAAAGGTAGGTTCATAATTGTGGCTAAAAAAATGGATAAAGCTAAATCATCACAAGAATTAGAACTTGAGCGTTTAGAAGCGAAAAACAGAAAAAAAGCTAAACATATTGACTCTAGACCTTTCGCTGAAATTTCTAATTTGAAGGTTAAGAGAAGATCAAAGAAAAAGAAACGTATTAACAGATCAAAATTTGGAGATATAGCATTGTTTATATTCCTTGCATGTTCTGCATTCTTAAGTATTTTACCTTTGATTATGATTGTTAACAATGCCTTCAAACCATTGGATGAAATATTCAAATTCCCACCTACAATCTTTGTTGTTAACCCAACGTTAAATAACTTTGCGGATTTAGGTGTAGTACTTGGAACATCATTAGTTCCATTCTCAAGATATTTATTTAATACTGTATATGTAACAATTCTTGGTACATTTGGCCACGTAGTTGTTGCTTCAATGTGTGCTTATGTAATTTCTAGATACAAAGTTCCTGGTGGAAAAGCTATATTTGGTTTAATCGTTTATGCTTTAATGTTCCCATCAAGTGTAACATCAACTCCTAACTACATTATCCTTAATTTCTTAGGATTAATTGATACACACTGGTCAATTGTTTTACCTGTTATTGGTGGTACAATGGGATTATTCTTAATGAAACAATTTATGGATCAAATTAGTATGGAATATATTGAATCTGCTAAATTAGATGGCGCTGGTGAATTTAAGATTTATTGGTCAATTGTTATGCCACTTGTAAAACCAGCTTGGATTACACTTGTAATCTTAAACTTCCAAAGTTTATGGAATACATATGGTTCTACAACGATTTATCGTGAAGACTTGAAGATGTTGAGTTATGCAATTAACCAAATTGCCTCAGCCGGTGTTGCTCGTACTGGTACACTTAATGCAGTTCAACTTGTAATGATCACTGTTCCTATCGCTGTATTTATTTTCTCACAAAGCAACGTTATGGAAACAATGGCTCATTCAGGAATGAAATAGGAGGCATGTGATTATGAGAAATATGTTTAATACAAGAAAACATTTAAGAAGATTATTAGTTGCAGTATTATTTGTTTTATGTGTTTGTACATTTGTTGATACAAACGCTCAAGGATATATTTATTCAAGTGATGGTAAGATTGTTGAATCATCTGCAGGTTATTATGTAACTGAAGAAAATATTTTCAACATTCTTTCTTCATCATGGGAAAAAGGATTTGAAGATGAAAAGTTTACATCTCCAAGTGATTTATGTTTATTTAAAGATAAAAATGGTGTGGAAACAATTTACATTGTAGATTCAGATTGTAATAAGCTATTTATATTTAATAGTGATTTATCTTATAAAACAAAAGTTGATCAATTCAAAATTAATCCTGCTAATTTTACAGCTGCAGAATTATCTAAGATTAAAACACGTGTTGATGTCCTTGACAGTAAAGGAAATATTACTTCAGTAAATAGTAGTAATTTCTGGAATGCAGAAACTATGGCTAAATGGAATGAAATTAAAGATGATGAAAATGAAATTTTTAATAATCCATTCTATATTCAATGCTATGGTTTAGCTGGTGTATTCCGTGCTGAAAGACCTTTAAGAGATGAAAATGGAAAACCTTTAAGAGATGAAAATAATATAGCTCTTACTGAAGATGTTATTTATTTATGCGATTCAAAGAACAAACAAGTATTAATCGTCGATTCTAAGACTTATGAAGTTCTACAAGTAGTATTCGCTCCTGAAGGAGTAGACTTTGCTAGTAAATATGAACCTGTTAAATTAGTTACAGACTCAACTGGTAGAATGTATATCGTTAGTGTTAATGTTTATGAAGGTATCTTAATGATGAACTATGATGGTACATTTATGACTATGGTAGGTGTTAACTATACTACATTATCATTCTGGGATGCTTTGAAGAGAAGTCAAAAGACAGAAGAACAATTAGCTCAAGAAACAACAATCCTTCCTACATCATTCAATAATTTAGCTATTGATAAACAAGGATTCTTATATACTGTATCTGGTTCAGTAACTAATGCCGATGGTACTACTTCTACAGATCAAATGATTAAGAAAATTAATCAAACAAACAAAGACGTACTTAAGAGAAATGGTTACTCAAAACCAATTGGAGACTTAATTACTATTAAGACAGGAACAAACGCTGGAACAAGTAATTTCGTTGCTATCGCTATTAATGATTATGGTGTATATACTGTAGCCGATTCAAAAGGAAACAGATTATTTACATATGACCAAGAAGGTAATTTATTATACATTTCTGGTGGAAGTGGTTCTCAAGTAACTGATATCAAAAACGCTGTAGCTATAGCTTATCAAGGAGATAATATCCTTGTATTAGATAAAGGTAATAAGTGCGTTATGAGATTTACACCTACTGATTTTGCACGAAAGATTAATAAGGCTGTTTACTATGAATATTTAGGTGATCCTAATTTAGCGGCTGAAGAATGGCAAAAAGTTATTAATTCAAACCCTGCATATGAATTAGCATATGTTGGTGTTGGTAAAAAATTATATGAAGAAAAGAGATATCAAGAAGCAATGGCAAGTTTTGAACTTGGTGCTGATGTTAAGTATTTCTCAAGATCATATAAGATGTATAGAGATGAAATGATAGGAATTTACTTCCCTTATGTTGGTGGTGCAATTCTTGCATTAGTTGGTTTTAAACTTGTTTGGAAAATTGTTAAAAAAGTTAAGGGTAAAAACCCAGTTTCAGAGGATGGTGAACTATAATGAATGAAACTGTAAATAAAAATGTAACTACTGAAGATGTTAATAAAGTTTCATTCTTTAGCAAAGTTTGGACTTTAATAGTTAAATTCCTTAAGATGTTTAAAGAAGAATTTATTACTTATCCTCTATATATTATGGCTCATCCTATTAAAGGATATGATGATTTCAAGCGAGAAAACAAAGGAAAACTTCCTGTAGCAATCGTATTTATGTTATTCCTAATTTTCTTAAATATTATGGAGTATCAATATACTGGTTTTATCGTTTCACAAGTTGATATTGAAAAATTAAACTCTGTAAGAGAAGTTGTTACTATATTTGCGTTAGTTTTAGTTATTACTTTTGCTAACTGGAGTATTACTACTCTATTTGATGGTAAAGGTAAAGTTAAAGAAATATTTACAATGTTAGGATATTCATTATTCCCTCTATGTTGGGCTAAGTTAATTGGCTTATTTGCAAGTAATTTCTTAACTCAAAATGAAGCTGCAGTTTACACATTACTAATTGCGGTGGGCGGATTCTTATTAGGATATATGGCATTCTTTGGATTCTTATGTCTTCATGAATATGGTTTATTCAAGAGTATATTATCATTATTAGGAACTGCTTTGGCTGTATTAGTTATTTGCTTTATCGGAATATTAACATTTGACTTATTCCAAAAGATGGCTGGATTTGTGTATACTCTATATCAGGAAATATCCTTAAGGTTCTTATAGGAGGATAGATGTAATATGAAATATAAGTATATAAAAGTTAAAATAATAATTCCTACATTGATAGTTATAATGGCAGCTATTCTTGTGGTTATGTTCTTTGCGGGTGGATTATCTGCAGCAGAAATTAAATATGAAAATATTGAATGGGATGCAGAGGGATTCATTACTCCTGAACATTCAGAACAAAGTGGTTGGCATTTTAAAGTTAATGATACAGAAGTAAAACTTAATAATAAAAGATATGTTGGTGAAAGTGATTCATTTGTTATGTATGTTGATGAATCAACAACAATCGTTTCAGTATACCGTAAATTAGATGGTTGGGTAAGTCCAAAAGAAGATCCAAATGCTAATAATAAGAATAAAGAAGTTTTACTAGCTACTTCAGCTCAAGCTGATGGTGCAAGTGATGAAGCTAAATCAAATATTACTATTTACTATTATGATAAGAGTGGTAAGGAAAATTCTCAAGGTTTATCTTCATATGACAAATCTGTGCTTTATATTAACCAATTAGTTGGTGAAGAAAAATACTATAAAATTAGATATAATGAGTCTAGTAATTCAGTAGACATTTGTTATCAAATTGGTGAATTCAATAATATTTATGCAACATTCCCTAAATATTTTGATCGTGCTGATTTTGAAAATATGTTTATTGGAAATACATATGTTTTATACAATCCAGATGATGAAATTAGAAAAAATTCAATCACTGATGAATCTAAAGCTGATGCTTCTGTAGATGGCTATTGGATTAAACCTGATTCAAAAATTGAAGGTGGTTTAGCATATTCATATAATAAAGAAGCTGCTAAATATATGTTAAAAAATGATATTGCTACAAGCATTAAGTATGTTAATAGTAAGACTCAAGCTGAAATCGAATTCAAAAAAGATGCATCTGATGATGATATATTAGCATGTAGTGACTATGAAGGTTACTGGTTAATTTATGGTATTGTTGATGAAAATGGAAAGAATAAATTAGTTTATGGTGTAAATTGTAATAATAGTGAATCACCAGTAAAAGTAAATCCATTCTTAACATCAGCTATGCTTACAATTATTACAAGTAATAACTTCTATTCTCCAACATATTATAAATATGATGAAAAAGGAGATAAACTTGCACAAGAAGATAGTCTAGATAATCGTGATCATGTATTTTGGAATGAAGGCGATAATGTAATAACTGATGAAAGTGGTAACACAACAACAATTGAAAAAGGTTTTATGACTTTAAAAACTACTTCTTCAATTACTAACTCAAAAGATTTATTACAAAAATTAGTAATTGGTCCTACTGAAGGAATTCCAACTACTCAAGAATTACCAGAATATTTAAGACATAGTAAAAACAAAAATAACATTAATGGTTTTGATGGTTCACATACTTATCAAGTTAAAATTAATAATGAATATAAGGATGTTTACTATGACTACAATAATGATGGACAAATAAGTTCTGAAGAAAAATTCATTTATGGTGGATATCAAGCAAGAGATCCTCAAAATAATTATTTATTCATAGATGAAAATAATTATGTATTCTATTTTGATGCTGACGGAAACAGAGTATTAAATGATGATGAAGGCGTAGCGCAACCTGTAGATAGTACTGGAAGCTTTAAACCATTACAAACAGGTTTAGGTTCTAAAGATGTAGAAGAACAAAACCAAAAATTTAATACAACTGCTGAATCTCAATCATTAGCATTCCAAGTATGCGTTAGATTTGAAATTTCAAATGAAGGTTTAGATGTTACAGTTTTGAATAATTCTGTAATTGAAGGTTTAGGAGAAGACTTTAAAGGTGAATTATCAGAAGAACAACTTACTTATAAACATGATAACAAACTTTCTAAGATTGAAATTTGTAAATATATGACAGTAAATAATGATCCAAATAGCAAAGGTAAAATAATTTTACCTGATGGTAGTGGTGCAGTTATTTCGTTTAATACACCTAAAGCTAGTCAAGCTGTTGGTAAATATAATTTGAAGAAAATTTATGGTGAAGATAAGGCTATCAATAGAGAACAAATGGGTTATGCTCAACAAAATCTAATGTTCCCTATGTATGGATTCTTAGAAACAAGTGATAATCGCGGTATCGTTGCAATAGTTAAAAAAGGTGCAGCTCAAACTTCAATTGCTGCAAACTATATGACTGCTGGTAATACTAAGATTGATGGTTATAATTATGCTTATTTCCAAACAAACTTACGTGAAAGTGAAAACGTTAAGATTACTTCTTCATCTAGTTATTTAAAATCTAGTGATAAATTATATTCATCAGATATTCAATATGGATATCATTTCTTAGAAGATAAGAAAGATGACAATGGTAAATATATTGCTTCATTAACATACGTAGATGTTGCTAATGATTACCGTAATTATATTATTAAAGAATATGGATTAGAAGAAAAAGTAGATAATACTACTGAAGCAACTCCTTCAATTGTTTTCATTGGTGCATACTTAAAGAAAACTATTAAACTTGGAATTGTTTATGATGCAGAATATTCTTTAACAACATTTAAACAAGCTGGAACAATTGTTAAAGATTTAAATAGTAAAGGTTTATCATCAATGAATGTTGACTATACATTATGGACTGATGATGAAGGCTTCGATCCAATTAGTACAGATACTAATGTATCAAGTGTATTAGGTGGTAAGAGTGATTTAATGGAATTAGCACAAGAAATTAAAAAATTAGGATTTGACATGTTCTTAGATTATAAAGTAACAAGTGGATATGGTTATGATATTCCATTTGGAGCACTTAAGTATAATGCTAAATCAATTTCTGGTTCTCGTTCAAATGCTTTAGAATATGTATTATCAACTGGTTTAGCAGATGCTGCTGGAAAAGTTGGTGGAAGAATGTCACCTGCTTATTATAATTCATTATTATTACAATATTTAAAGAATTATAATAAACTTGATATTGCTGGTATCAATTTAGTTGATTTAGGAAATAGTAATACATCTGATTATGATAGACAAATGCAAATTTATGCTGCTGATGGTACTTTATATCAAATTCAAGCATTACAAACTGCTAAAAATGAAGGTAAAAAAGTTATGTTAACAGCTCCTTATGATTATGCATTAAAATATGTAGATGTTGCTAATAACATTCCTGTTGAAACAACATTATATCCAATTGTTGATAACTCAATTCCTCTATATCAATTAGTAGTTAGTGGATTATTTGATTATACTTCAAAAGCTATTAACTCAAATAACGATAATAGTATTGAATGGAATTTATTAAAAGCTATTGAAACTGGTTCTAATCTATACTTCGAAATCTCTGCTGAAGATACAAGTGTATTATTAGATACTGGTTATACAAGTTACTATAACTCATATTATCCAAACTGGAAAGAAAATATTCTTTACATGAATGAAGTATTAAACAGTACAGGAATCTATAACTGTCGTTTAGTAGATCATGAAATTATTACTGATACATTAGTAAGAGTTCAATATCTTAAGAATAGTTCTCCAGCTGAAAATCCAGAATACTTAAATATCATTATAAATTATAGTAATAACAATTACTATGATGTAGCAAATGGTATTGCGGTAAGAGCAAATTGGTTCGCTATCGTTCCACAAGAAAATATTAATTAAGGAGGGAAAGAATGAAGGAAAATATCTTTAAGAAAATTTTACATGTTATATTGTCTGGAATTAATGGTATTTTATGGTTCTTTAATCTCCTATTTACTGGAATAAAACTTGCTTACTATTATATTTCTAAAGGCGTAGGATTTGTTCTAGTTAATATTGGTAAAGTAGTACATTTATTTGTTTCTAAATGTATTAAACCAATTATTAAAGCATTAGGAAGTGCATATATTAAAGTTAGAAATGCGCTTGAAAGATTAGGACAAAAAATTGCTAAGAAATTTGAAGGTAAAGGTGAAGAAAACGAACTAGTTTCAAAGAAGAGAAAAAATATTTTATTCTCAAAAATGACTTATCGTCAAAGACAAGCAATTTGGGGATATGTATTTATAACACCATTAATTATTGGTTTCATTTACTTCTTTGTATTCCCATTCTTTACAACTGTACTATTTAGTTTCTCTAATATTTATCGTGCCGGTGTATTAAACAGTACTAACGAGGTATTAGGTGTAGTTACAGAATGGGTTGGATTTGATAACTATGATTATATTTGGAATATCCATGCTACATTTAAAGATACATTAGGAACTGTATTCTTTGATAGTTTATTAAATGTATTAATGATATTAATCTTTAGTTTAATTATTGCCGTTGTATTAAATTCTAATTTCAAAGGACGTTCATTTGTAAGAGCAATCTTCTTTATGCCAGTTATCTTTAACTCACAAGCTGTAGAAGCAGCTATGAGTACTGGTGCTGCATTAACAGATGCAATGGAAGAATCTGGTCAAGATATCTTCTCTACAATGTTCAACTTTAGTGATTTCTTAACAAATGCAAATATTCCTGTTGTGGCAGTTAATTTCTTAACTACTGCATCAGACTCAATCTTTGATGTTATTTCTTATTCTGGTGTACAAATCTTAATCTTCTTATCTGGTATTCAATCAGTACCTAGACATTTATACGAAGCTGCTAAGATTGAAGGTGCAACACAATATGAAATCTTCTGGAAGATTACATTCCCAATGGTGTCACCACTTATGATGACAGCTGGAGTATATACGGTAGTTGACTCATTCTTGAGATCAGAACTATTATCAATAATGGATAAATATGCAATTGCTGGTAATGTAGAAGATTACACTTACGGTTTAGGTTCACTTACAAAAGACGGTGTATATGCTGCGATGTCAATTCTATTCTGTTTAGTAAGTTTAGCCGTAGTAGTAATAGTATTATTAGCAATTAGAAAGTTGGTGTTCTATTATGATGAATAATTTAGAAACTCAAACTGGTTGGCAAGCTTTTGTTGCTAATCTTAAAGATCCAGTGAAAAGAAAAGTTCGTACAAAGAAATTCTTTATTATCACAGGAAAGATTTTAAGAGCATTTATTCTATTAGGTTTATGTTTCGTTATCTTACTTCCAATCTTTGAGAAACTTTCAGCTGCATTGCGTCACCCAACTGATATTTCAAATAGTCAAGTTGTATGGATTCCTGATCAATTCAGTATTGTTAATTTCCAAATTGCTGCACAAATGTTAGACTATGGTCCATCATTTATTAACTCATTAATTGTTTCTACATTAACAACAATTATTCAAGTAATTTCTGCAGCTTTAGCTGGATATGCATTTGCAAGATTAAAATTTAAAGGTAATACAATTATATTCTATATCGTGTTATTCTCTTTAATCGTACCTAATGAAGCACTTGATAGATCAAGGACATGGATAATGAATGAACATACCTTCCTTGGAATTAACTTAGTAGGTAATGTTTTATCAATGTTTATTTTAGCTGCGTTTGGTCAAGGTATTCGTTCATCAATCTTTATTTACTTGTTCAGACAATTCTTCAAAGGAATTCCATTAGAATTAGAAGAATCTGCACAAGTGGATGGAGCAGGTGTATTTAGAACATTCTGGAGTGTAATGCTTCCAAATGCTCGTGGAGCTATCGTTACAGTAGCGTTATTCGCTTTCGTATGGCAATGGAATGACTGTTATTTTGGTCAACTATTAGGTTATACTGCTGGTAATATGAGTTTGTTAGCCGTTCAATTAAGTACTGGTACTGAACAATTACGTACAATCCTTTCAACTTGGATTGCGGCTGGTAATGAATTATTATCATCATTCGTATCAACTGGTGTTCAAACTGACCCATTATTTACTGCTTTAATTGCAAATACTGCTGCTTTATTGATAATGGCACCATTACTAATCGGTTACTTCTTTGTTCAAAAACAATTTGTTGAGAGTATTGAAAGAACTGGTCTTGTTGGATAAAAATTTATGGGTGCTACATTTTGTAGCACCCTCTTTATTTAATTTTGAAAATATAAATAAATTATAAAATCAAATAAATTATAAAATATAGAAATAGTATGAAAAACATAGAAGAAATAACTATAAATTCATTAACTTTAGAAGAAAAAGTTGGGCAAATGTTAATGTTTGCTTTTAGAGGAATTGAATATAACGAACAACTTGAAACTCAAATAAAAGACCTTAAGGTTGGTGGAGTTATTCATTTTGGCCATAATATTAAAGATATTGAACAAGTCAAAACGTTGAATGAGAATATTCAAAAGAATGCTGATATTCCATTGTTTATAGGAATAGATGAAGAAGGTGGAACCGTTCAAAGAATTGTTGAGGGGATGCCTCCATTTCCAGGTGCTATGGCTGTTTCTGCAAGTAAGATTAGTCCATATGATTTATGCAAAATTGTTGGGGTGAATTTGAAAAAAATTGGATTTAATATGAATTTTGCTCCAGTAGGAGATGTTAATAATAATCCTAATAACCCGGTTATAAATTCAAGATCATATAGTGATGATCCAAAAGTATGTAGTAAATATGTTATAGATAGTTTTAAAGGTTTTCAAGATGGTGGAGTTTTACCAACCTGTAAACATTTCCCTGGACATGGTGATACTTCAGTTGATTCTCATGTTAGTTTACCTACTGTCAATAAAGATATTGATATGCTTAATAATATTGAATTAGTGCCATTTAAAGATTCCATTGATGCGGGAATTGATGGAATAATGGCTTCTCATATATTATATCCAGTTCTAGATGATAAATACCCAGCAACTCTTTCAAGAAAGATAATTACTAATTTACTAAAAGAGAAAATGGGATTTGATGGATTAATTGTAACAGACTCTTTAACTATGGGGGCTATTCATCAAAATTACTCTCCTAAAGAGATAGTAAATTTGGCTGCCAATGCAGGAATTGATTTGATGATATTCTGTGGTAAGGCGGATATTAATGATCAAAAAGAAATATATAATTCCTTACTTGAGGAAGTCAAAAATGGAAACATTCCAATTTCAAGAGTTAATGAATCTGTAACTAAAATTCTAAAATATAAAAGAAAATATATCCCTAATAATATTAGTGATAATAATGAAACTTACAATATTGGGAAAGAAATTTCTAAAAATAGTATTACAAAAGTCTTTGGTGATTTAAAGGTAAATAGAGAAGATAAAGTTTTAGCAATATTTCCTAAAATACAAGTGCTAACTTTAGTAGACAATCAAAATCAAAACTATATAAGCTTAGGCTCAGTTTTGAAAAAGGAATTTAGTAATATTGATGAAATTATTGTTGATGGTAAATCTGAAAAGATAGATACAATTATTGAAGAAATCTCTAATAAGGTAAAAAATTATGATAAAATTATTTTGTCAACAATTAATGTTTCGAAGGATGATTATTTTGTTAAAATAGTAAAATCATTAAGTAATGAATGTTTAAACAAAACAATTGTTACCTCATTAAGATCACCTTATGATATAAAGTATCTAAAAGGAGTAAATTCATATTATTGTTTATATGAACCAACCTTGCTTGCCTTTGAAAGTTTTACGAAATGTTTATTAGAAAATAAGTTTACTGGTGTATTACCAGTTAAATTGTAGAATATATTTAAAAAATAATTATCTAAAAAGGAGATAAAAATGAAATTAATTATTGTAAAAGATTATGAAGAAATGAGTTTAAAAGCTAGTGAAATTATCGTTGATTTATTAAAAGAAAAGAAGAATGCTACATTGGGTTTAGCAACTGGAAGTAGCCCTATCGGAATTTATAAAAACTTAATTAAGAAATATCAAGACGGAGAAATCTCTTTCAAAGATGTTACTACTTATAATCTTGATGAATATTGCGAATTACCAAAATCTCATCCAGAAAGTTATTATTCATTCATGCATAGAAATTTATTTAGTCATGTAGATATTAAAGAAGAAAATGTTCATATCCCATGCTCTGAAGGTGATGATCTACAAGCTTTATGTAAAGCTTATAATGATGAATTAAATGCTGCAAGTGTTGATTTACAATTATTAGGAATTGGTGCAAATGGTCACATCGGCTTTAATGAACCAAATACTTCTTTTGATCAAGAAACTTTTGTTGTTAAATTAACTGAAAAAACAAGAGTTGACAATCAAAGATTCTTTAATTCATTAGATGAAGTTCCAAAATATGCTATGACTATGGGTATTAAGAATATTATGAATGCAAAATCATTATTATTAGTTGCTAGTGGAGCAAATAAAGCGGAAGCTATTAAGAGATTAGCAAGTGGTGAAATTACTGAGGAATTACCTGCATCTGTTTTAAATAAACATGCTAATGCAATAGTTATTGTTGATGAGGCTGCGGCATCATTAATTAAAAAATAATATTTATATTAATTATAAATTATTTAGAAAATATAATATTAGATATTTATTAAAAGATTTGATAAAATATAAGGGATGATGAAAGTGGAAACTATTGGTAACAATATAAATAATTATAAGGTATTAAATTATTCAATCAAAAGAGATTCTAAGCATATAATTAATCTTTGGAATGATGAGGTGGGCCATATTTTCCCTATCAACAAAAAAATGTTAGACCAAAACATTAATAGTTCTAAATATCTAGATATTGAGTGTTCTTTTGTTGTTTATGATGAAAAAAAACTAATAGGATTTATTCTTGGAAAAATATATGATAATAACAAAATTATTGAAAAATATATTAATAAAGGATGGATTTCTTTAGTTTATGTTAAAAGAGAATATCGCAAACAAGGCATAGGAAGTTTTCTATTAGATAAATTAGAATTAGAGATGAAGAATAAAGGGATTTTGTATTTGGCTATAGGTTCTGACTTGGATTGTTTCTTTCCTGGTATTCCAAATGATTTTGATAATCTTTCTGATAGATTTTTTAAGAAACGTGGATATTCTATGGGGTATTACACACATGATTTAATTAAAAAATTAAGAAGAAAAGATATTGATTTATTAAACGAGTATCTTTTAAATAATAGTTATTTATCAAATAATATTGAAATTGGTTATGCTAATATTGATGATAAGGATGATTTACTAGAATTCTTAAAAAGATGTTTTTATGGAAGATGGTACTATGAGGCTTTAGAATATTTTGAAAATGCGGAAAAAAATATTGATTACATTGGTGAAGAGTATTTGATTGCAAGAGTAAAAAATAATACCGGAGATCATAATGTTGTTGGTTTTTTAAGAGTTAACAAACAAATTATTAATAAGATTTCTTATAATATAATGTGGGCAAAAAGATTTAAAAAGTTAGTTGGGATTGGTCCATTAGGTGTAGATGTGATTTATCGAAAACAAGGTATTGCTACATATTTATTATTATATGCATTTAAAGATTGTTACGAAAATAAGTATAGTGATGCAATGATAGACTGGACAGGGCTTGTAACTTATTATCAAAAATTTGGTTTTCAAGTGTGGAAGTGTTATCAATATGCTAACAAAGAATTAGAGTAAAAAATAATTAATAATTTATTTAATATTTTTAAAATATATGGAGGAGGAAAATTCAATAATGAAAAAGATTTTATCTTTTATGCTATTATTAGCATTAGGATTTGCATTCATTGGTTGTGGTGAAACAGAAGATGTAAACCCTTCAAAAGTTACTGTTTCAGTTGAAAAAACTGAATATGTAGTTGGTGACAAATTTTCTTTAACTGTGAAAGTTGAACCTGAAGATGCTACTAACAAAAAAGTTACTTGGAAATCAAGTGATAATACTGTAGTTAGTGTTGATCAAAATGGTTCTGCTGAAGCTCTTAAAGCTGGTAATGTTACTATAACTGTTGCTGCAGAAGCAGATGCTACAGTTAAAGACG
>JAZNJG010000165.1:0-1558 GCA_045577945.1 Bacilli bacterium
ACCTTATACAAAGTAGGTCTAACCAAATTATTAATCAATGCTTTTTCAGAACCAAAGTCTCTCTGAATTGCCATCATATTCTTTTCATCATTAGGCAATACTACTCGGAACGAACCTACGATATAGCCTTTACCTCTATCGTTGAAAGTAGTACCAGCAGCAGGATTTTCACCTACAGCGATATATCCACCTTCATTACGTTCCAAATCAGAGAACTCAATTTGGGAAGTCTTAGAATAGTCTTGGACATTACCCATGCCCTGCCATTGAAGACCGCCGTCAGTCCATACGACGTATTCGCCGGTTACTGGCATCTGACATACATAGTTCTTAGACTTATCAGCATCTTCCATCAAGGAACCTGACAAACATACAAAAGCAATTGCAATAATAGCGATAATAATCGCAAAAATGTTATTTTTCTTCATTGTTTAAAAAAATTTAATTAATAATTAGTCTACTTTGTTCGGATCTACAATCCAATAATAAAACGGAATGATGCATCTCAAAAAGGTAATTCTTCTCATTGTCATATGATATGCACCAGTTAAATGCCCTACAAGGCAAAAGTAATAGATTGCTAATATAGCAACTAATACGATTCTAAAAACACCAATCCAAATCATCTTACTTTAACACTACCAGGTTTCTTATTTGCAGCTTGATAATCTCTACCTTGGCGATCCCAATAATCCTGTCTTGCTTTCAAATACTTTAACTTTTTCTTGTACTTCATTTTCTTTAGTTTTAATAGTTACAGAAAATCTTTATAATTCACTTTATAATACTTAGCAATTATATAAATAGGATATATAATATTTATAATAGGAGTACATATTAGTATCATCATTACTCCTATAGTAGATCCAGTATCTAAGTCTCTCTCAATACAAAAAGGAAGACTTACACTAATACCTAATACCAATCCTATTCCCCATAATATAAAAATAGCTTCTATCATTAGTCCCACCAACATTCCATTCGATATGCTCGAATTTTGTTATACAAATATAAAGCTTTTCTCTGTCTCAAACTAATATTCATATGTGCTTGAAGATGTATATTATCATGTCCAAATTTTTCTAATAAAGGCATGAACCTTTTATAGTTTTTAGAGTTTACATAGACTGGAAAAGGTAATTGTTTATGTGGTCTAGAACCATAGCAATTATCTAACCAACTACGATAATATTGATCTTTTTCCAAGATAATATCAATAAGTTTAAGACATATATTCATATCTCTTACAACTAGTTGCCAACCCATAAGATGATGATGCTTTTGCATATAATCACGCATCTCTCGAATCTTATATTGTTCTAGTTCTAATAGATATGCAAAATCCCAAGGTTGTCCCCAAATTCTTCTAAGCTTTCGTGATTTCATTCATTCTCCTTTCGTATTCTGGTTGCCACTTATTTAATATATCACCATACTCCTCAATACCATCCTCATAAGGTTCAACAGAGTTAATTTCTATTTCTTCCCAATGACCGTCAAAATTTACACAATCACCAGCCTCATTATGCATATTAGCATCTAACTCAGCTTTATAATC
>JAZNJG010000166.1:0-7549 GCA_045577945.1 Bacilli bacterium
TAGCAGTAGTAATACTGCTATTTTTTCTTGAAACTATTTTTTCATTTTAACTCAATATTATTTAATATCATAAATTTTAGAATATTTATTTATTAAATACTTAATATAATATTCTGGATTAAATTTCTTACCTGTAGCAATATAAAGTATATCTTTGGTTGATTTTGAATAACCATATTTATGAATTTTATCTTTCAACCAATCATTAATATCTTTTGTGTTGCCACTTTTTAATGATTCTTTAATATTAAAATCTTTTTTCATCGAATAGTATATTTGAGAAGCATATGCTGAACCTAATGCATATGTTGGGAAATATCCAAATGCTCCTCCACTCCAATGACTATCTTGTAATATGCCATTTATTGGGGAATCAACTTTTATACCTAAATATTCATAAAATAATTCGTTCCATCTTTCCTCTAAATGATCAAGATCAATTAAATCATTAAATATTTCTTTTTCTAATTGATATCTAACCATAATATGTAAAGGATATGTTAATTCATCAGCTTCTACTCTAATATAAGAAGGTTTAACTTCATTAACAAATTGATAGAAATCTTTTAATCGAATATTCTTTAACTCTTTTGGAAATGTCTCTTTTAATTTATTAAAATGTATTTTCCAAAAATCATAACTTCTTCCAATTATATTTTCATAGAATCTAGATTGACTCTCATGTAGAGCCATAGTTCCTCCACAACAAGAGTTAGTGTTAAATAAATCCTTACTGACATTTCTTTCATAAGTAGCGTGACCTAATTCATGTAAAGCAGAAAAAATACTAGATGTGAATAAATTCTCATAAAAATGATTAGTAATTCGTACATCACTTGGTGAAAAGCCATTTGTGAAAGGATGTTCACTTTCTCCTAACACACCATATTCAAGATCAAAACACATTACCTCAGCTAAATATTTTTGAAATACTTTTTGCTTTTCAATTGGAAAAGATCCATAAAAGTCATTAGATGGTTTATAACCTTTTTCACTAATTTTTTTGATGAAAGGAACTAACTTTACCCTTAATAAATCAAATAATTTATCGTATTTACTCATTTTATATCCAGGTTCATATAAATCCAACAAAACATCGTATCCTTTTAATGAAGGAGTTGACCAATATTTAACTAATTTTTTAGTTGATAAAATTAATTGTTTTAAAACTGGTGCAAATATTTGATAATTATTTTCACTTTTAGCTTTTTGCCATGTCATCTCAGCCTTAGAAATTAGATAATTATATTCTGCATACTCATCTGCTGGAACTTTTTGTAACTGTTCAATATCTTTCTTTACTCTTGTTATTTCAAATAATAATTCGTCAGATAAATTTTCTTTTTGTGTATATAGTTCTTTTACAGCAGAAACATATTCTTTAGATGTTGCAAGGATATGTCTTTGCTTAGAAAGATTAGCTATATATTCACCTCTATCTTCAAAACATCCTTTCGGAGCAACAGTTTGAGAATCCCAAGAAATAATAGAAAGTGCATAATCTATAGCACGAATATCAGCACTTATTTTTTGATAATTTTGATAGGAAATATTATTTAACATTTTGTACCTCTTTTTATAAATTATAACTAGAAAAATGATATTATGTCAAGATATTTTTATAAAAAGATAAAAATATTAAATATAATTTAATAAACTTTCATTAATACCTTCAGATAAAATCTTTTTAACTAACATATCTTCTTTTTCTCTACTAATTGGTTTCTTTGCTATTCTTGAAACATCCCTAATGATTGTTCTCACGTTATTTTCATTCTTCATATCAAGTCTTCTTACCTTATCTACTAGTCGTAAGACTTCGTCTGGATTAATATTATTTTCAGATATTAAACTCATAACTTTACTAAAATTCAAAAAAAATCACCTCGTAATATTATATGAAAATAATATTAAAAGGTGATAATTAATTTCTAGAAATCTTTTCTTCGTAGTGTAAATTTAATTGGTGTTCCACTAAATTCGAAACTTTCTCTTATTTTATTTTCTAAATATCTTAAATATGAAAAATGCATATGTCTTTCATCGTTTACAAAGAAAACAAATGATGGAGGACAAGTATCTTCTTGCGTAGCATAATTTATTCTTAATCTATTACCATTAAAAACTGGAGGTTGATTCAAAATTAATGCATCTGTTATAATATCATTCAATACACTTGTACTAACTCTACGAGAGTAGTTAACATAAACTTCATCGATCATATCTAAGAGTTTATATACTCTTGATGTATTTAAAGCTGATAAGAAAATTACAGGAACAAATTCCAAAAAAGGCATTTGTGTTTTAATTTTTTCAGTAATCTTTTTCATTGTTTTATCATCTTTATCAACAATATCCCATTTATTAACAACTATAATCATAGGACGATTATTTTCTCGGGCATAACCTGCGATTCTCTTGTCTTGTTCATTGATTTCTAAAGTTCCATCCAAAACAAGTACAGCAATATCGGTTCTTTCAAGAGCTTTTAAAGCTCTTAAGACACTGTATTTTTCTGCGTTCTCGTAAATTTTACCTTGTTTGCGAATACCAGCAGTATCTATTACTACATATTTTTTACCATTTCTAGTAAATGTAGTATCAATTGCATCTCTAGTAGTTCCTGGAATATTACTGATAATTGATCTGTTTTCTCCAATGATAGCATTAGCTAAAGTAGATTTACCAACATTAGGTTGGCCAATCAAACAAAAATGAATTGTACCTTCTTCGTGGTCTTTAATTTTTACAGGTGGCATTAATTCTATAATTTTATCAAGCAAATCACCAACACCTATGCCATGTAAAGCACTAACAGGTAATACACATTCACATCCTAGTGAATAAAAATCATAAATTTGATCAACAAATGAATTATCATCAACTTTATTAGCCGCCACGATAACAGGCTTACCTGATTTTACTAAGATTTCAAAAACATCTTCATCTTCTACAGTAACACCATTACGTACATTAACAACCATAACAATAACATCAGCTTCATCAATCGCTAAATATGCTTGGGCTCTTATTTCTTTAGAAAAGGGCTCATCTTTCAAGATGATCCCTCCTGTATCTATTATTCGAAAATCTTGATCTAGCCATGAAGCTTTAGCATATATACGATCTCTAGTAATACCACTGACGTCGTCTGTTATTGACTTTCTTTCACCAACAATTCTATTAAATAAACTAGATTTGCCGACATTAGGTCTTCCAACAATTGCTACAACTCCACGCATAATGATCACCTTAATCTATTTCTTATTTTTATCGAAAACAGATAGATAATCACCAAATGTATTACTAATCTTTTCAGTACTATTCTTAGGTTGTTTAGAGAAGTTTTCTTTTTCAGGTTTTGGATCTTCAGCGTCTCTCATGCTAACAACGAATCTTTGTTTTTCAGCATCAAAAGTACGAACTTTAACTTTGAATACATCGCCTTCTTTAACAGAATCAAAAGCAACACTTCTAGATAAAGCGCCTTTAGACATATATCCTTTTAATCCTTGATATTCAATTCTAAATCCTTCTTCAAGAAGTTTAGCAACAGTTACATCGATAACGTCTCCAACTGCAACTTGAGTGTTAGTCCATGGATTTTCAGCAAGTTGTTTAACAGAAACAATAATACGTCTCTTAGATTTTTCAACTTCGATTAATTTACCAGTAACTTCATCACCAACTTTAACACAATCTTCAACTTGTACTTCTCTATCATAAGAGTATTCACTCTTTGGTACAAATCCTTCGATTTCTTCAGCAAGTTCAAGACGAACACCAGCTTTATTTATTTCAATTGCTTTACCAGTTACTACATCACCAACTTGTTTGTCAGCAAAATAGTTAGCCCAGTGGTTAGGTAGTAAAGCTTTACGAGAAAGACCGATATGACCCTTTTCAACTGTTATAACTTGTACTTTTACAGTATCTCCACTCTTTAGAACTTTTTCAACTTTAGCAACTCTTGTATGATCTAATTCAGAGATGTGTAATAATCCTTCAACACCATCATAGATTTCAACAAATGCTCCATAAGTTTCAATGTTTTTAACAACACCTTCGTAAACTTGTCCAACTTCGATTTGATTGATAAATTCTTTTCTTTGAGCTTTTTCTTTTTTCTTAACAACATGATTTTGAGAAACGATAACTCTAATTCTTGGTAAATCAATTCTTACAGGAACAACTTCTAATTCTTTTCCTACTAAGCTTTCAAATTCATCAGGATTTGTAGCTAATTGAGTAGGTAATAAACAAGTGAAGTCTTCATATTTCATTAATAAACCAAATGCAACTTGTTTGATAACTTTAGCAACAATGATAGGACGATCTTTAATTGTGTTTTCAAATTCTACTAATTTGTTACGTTTTTCAACTAAAGCAGTTGAGAAAATAAATTTTCCACCATCAGGGAATATTTTTTTGATTGCAACTGTAATCTTATCTTCTGGGAAGAATTGATCAAATAATGGTTCATCATCATTGATATTTACGCAATCTTTACGGAATAAGAAACCTTGTTGTCCATCAGCAAGTTCAATAAGAACTCTTTCTTCTTTAGCTTTAATGTTTCTTTTTTCATTTCCAGGTTGAGCTTCTTGAACTTCAACTACAACACCTTCAACAACTTGCATTTCTTTGTAAGAAACTTCTTCGTTATCATCGTTTTTTTCTTCTTCAACATTGTCTTGATTTTCTTCGCTCTCAACGTTTTCAACATTTTCTACGTTTTCTACATTTTCAACGTTTTCTACGTTTTCAACATTTTCAACGTTTTCAACATTTTCTACATTTTCAACGTTTTCAACATTTTCATTTTTTTCTTCTTGGTTTTCTACGTTTACGTTTTTGTTTTCTAAATTCTCCATACTGTAACCTCTTTTCAATACTAATCGTGTGATAATTTCTATCACTTCTTCAACTGTAAACTCTGATGTGTCAACAAATTCTGCATCATCAGCTTGTGTTAGTGGGCTTATTTCTCTGTGGCTATCTTTATAATCACGAGTTTCAATTTCATTAATCGTTTCTTCTAAACTTAAATAAATACCTTGTTCCTCTCGTTCTTTCATTCTTCTTAATGCTCTAACTTTAGAGTTTGCATATAAGTAAATTTTCAAGTTTGCGTTTGGTAAAACTACAGTACCTATATCACGTCCATCTAAAATGATATCTTTATTACCAGCAAGTTCTCTTTGCACAGAAACCATTTTATCTCTGACATATTTAAATTTAGCTACAAGTGAAGCATTATTAGTAACTTCTAAGCTTCTAATTTCTTTAGAAACATCGGTTCCATCTAAATGGATTTTACCATCGATAAAATCTATTTTAGTGTTTTCTAAAAAAGAATACTCTTCTTCATTTTCTAAATTAATCTTCAATTGTAAAGCTTTCAAAGTAACTGCACGATACATTGCACCTGTATCAAGATACTCAAAATTAAATTTTTTTGCTAAAACCTTTGCTATTGTACTTTTTCCACTAGCAGCAGGTCCATCAATCGCAATTTGCCAACCCATAAATAAGACTCCTCAAAACATACTACTAAATTATATCATACTAATAGTTTTAAATCAATTATTTTTTTATTTATTATATAAAATAAAAAATAGTCAAACGACTATTTTATATTTTTTAAAATTAATTATTGTTTAGATAACGCCACAAGTCTTTTTACCTCATGAATAGTTAAGCTTCTAACTTCACCTTCAGCAACACCTTCAGTAGTAATTTCTCCAAATCTAATTCTTGTTAATCTCTTAACTGGAAAACCTACAGATTCGAACATCTTCTTAACTTGGTGGTATTTACCTTCTTTAATTATTAACCCAACAAGAGATGATTTATTTTTATCATCAATACTCTTTATATATCCAATACATTTTCTAGTTTTATAACCATCAATGGTAACACCGTTGCATAATTTTGCTAAAGCAGTTTTAGTAAATATTCCATCAACTCTTGCTAAATATTCTTTTTCTAAATTGGAATTCGGACCAACTAATATATTCATAAACTCACCATCATTAGTCAGTACAATCACTCCTTTAGTGTCATAATCAAGTCGTCCTACTGGAAATAATCTTTTATTTTGTAATTGAGTTGGTAAAATTGAAATAACAGTTTTACGATCTTTTTCATCACTTGCGGAAGAAATAACACCTCTTGGTTTATTCATAACATAGTAAACTTTATCTTCAATTGATAATAATTTTCCATCAACTGTTATTACATCATCACCAGAAACTTTTGTTCCAAGTTCAGTAACTATAACACCATTCACTTTAACTTTTCCTTGGATAATAAGTTCCTCAGCTTTTCTACGTGATGCAACTCCGCATCTTGCTATATATTTCTGTAATCTTTCCATATATGTTTATTACCTCATAAATATTTACATAAATAAATTATAACACATTTATAAATAAAAATCAAAAATATTTAATTTAAATTATAGTTGATACACACAGCTTACTTTTTGATAAGGAATCTTCATCATAAGTTTACCATTATCTACCTTTATAATCGCTATATCATTACTATTTTTGTTGCAAGAAATAATATATTTACCGCAGTTAGATAAAATCATATGTCTTGAATGTTGACCATAACAAGATATACTTTCGATATATTTAATATTTATATTATTATCTAAATTATCTATATTATCTATATTCTTTATATTTTTTATATTTTCAACTTTATTGTTATATTTAAATATTGCAATAGTTTCTTCTCCTCTGTTAGAACAATAAATATATTCATGATCTTTAGAAAATAGTAATGTTCCTCCATGAGATATTATTTGAGTACTTAACGTTGAATGAGAATATAAAAATTTAAAACTATTTTCATCATATACATACAATTCATTTGAATACTCAGTAATAACAAATATTTTTTTATCATAAATGATCGAATGACGAGGTCCTATTCCTTTTGGAAGTTCTAATATTTTGATTAAAGTTAGATCATTATCATATTTATATATTTTATCTTGTTCAATGTTAGTAATATATAAATATTCTTTATCTTCAGAAATTGATACACAATGACATTTACCTCCTTGATAGAAACATTGCATTTTTTCAAATCTAAGTGTATTTAAATTATAATTCACTTTAAAATAACTACCATCAGCATAGCTTGCGCCATATAAGATATTGTACTTATCATTATAAACTAAATGTGTTAAAGTATTTAATGGAACATCAATGGAACTTAAGTGTTTAATTTTATGATTTTCAACTTTAAATACTTTAATCTTTAATGGAAATTTATCATAAGTAAATATTATATTATTTACCCCAATTACAAAACTTGGTTCTTTTAAAGATACACTATCTAATACTTTGTATTCTTTATTAGATAAATCTATATTTATTAATGATAAAGCATCATTACCTTGCATATAACTTGATGCAATAATATTCAAATTATTCTTCATATTTTCAATCCTATCTACGTTTAAAATTCATATATTTGTATCAGTAATTGATAACTATATTATTTTAACATAAAATGTTATAAAATAAAATAA
>JAZNJG010000167.1:0-2072 GCA_045577945.1 Bacilli bacterium
AGAGAAAATAAGTGCTTATGCTTTTGCCTATTTAGGAGAAAATACTCATAAGGTCTCATTATTTCCATATGATAATATAAAAGTATTAGATAGTAATACTAAATTACATCTATCACATAATCTATACGAAGTATATTTATATGGTAATATAGAGGTAATAACAGGATTATTTAATAATCATAAAACTATAAAACATATATGTATTTCTCATAATGTAAGTAGAATAGGATTTCATACATTTAAGGAATGTGTTGGTTTAGAAAATATAATATTACCTAATAGTTTAATAAAGATATCTGATAGTGCGTTTTATAAATGTAAGAATTTGAAAAGGATAATAATTCCTAAAGGAGTTGTTGAAATAAGTCGTTCTGCATTTTCAAAATGCTATAATTTAAAAGAAATTGAACTTCCATTAAATCTTATAAAACTGGAAAGTTATGCTTTTAGCGAATGTTATAGTTTAACAAATGTATACATTAGAGGTAGAATAGAAACCATAAAGAGTTTTACTTTTTATGGATGTAAAAGTTTGAGAACTATTGAGTTACCAAATAGCATAAATGAGATATGTACTTGTGCTTTTTTGGGATGTTCTGAGTTAAAGGAAATAGAGTTACCAGAATCTCTTAAACAAATAAAAAGTACTGCATTTAGAGAATGTTATGAATTATCCGAAATAATAATTCCTAATAATGTCGATTACATTGAAGGAAATACTTTTTGCAATTGTAGAAACTTGGTAAAAGTTCGATTTGAAAATGAAAATATTATTATCAATGAAAATGGATTTAATGGTTGCTTGAAGCTAGATTTAGAAACAAAATTGTTCATAGAAAATCATTTAGAAAAGAAGATTGAAAAGAAAGTCTTATATTTGAATAAAGAGCTTTATGGCGAAGATATCAAAGAAGATATTATGTTAGATTTAAATAAAGAAACATTAGAAGAAGTTTATATTGAAGAGGGAATTATTAAAATTGGAGATAATGTGTTTTCAAAATGTGGGAAGCTAATAAAAGTAGTTTTACCAGAAAGTCTAAGAGAGATTGGAGAGAATACATTCAATGGATGTACTTCATTAAAAGAGATTAATTTACCAAGAAATTTAAAAATAATTAATAAGTGCGCATTTTCTTTATGCTCAAATTTAAAAAGTATTGTGATTCCAAAAAGTGTAATAGAAATTGGAGATTTTGCATTTGACTGTTGCAGTAGTCTTGAAAATGTTTATCTTTCGGAAAACATTAAGAAAATTGGTTGTAGTTTATTCTTAGGATGTTTTTCTTTAAAATACATTAATATTCCTAATAAAATAGAATCAATAGGATCGTATGCATTTTCAAATTGTGGGGGGATTACAAATATAATACTTCCTGAAAATATTACTGAAATAAATAATAATACATTTAAAGAATGTAAAAGCTTAACGTCTATCAATTTAAATAATATTAATATTATTTCTAAAGATGCATTCAATGGATGTGTAAAACTTAAAGATGTTGTTTTATCAGAATACTTGAAAAAGATTGAAAGCAAAGCATTTTATGAATGCAAATCATTAACTAAAATATATATTCCAAACAGTGTTACGAAAATAGAATTTGGAACGTTTGATAAATGTGTAAACTTAACTAAAGTTAAATTATCAGAAAATCTTACAGAATTAGAAGAATCAGTTTTTGCAAATTGTACTTCTTTAAAAGAAATAGTAATACCTAATAAAGTAAAGAACATCGCTCCTAATGCGTTTATGGGATGTAAGTTAGAAAAAGTTACAATACCAAAACATTTATTAAGCGTTGTTAAGATTGTATTTGGTGATTATGAAATATTAGAAGAAAATAATGACACGTTTTTTTTAATAATTAAATAATAAATAAAGAGTTACTTTGGATTTTCTAAAGTAACTTTTTAAATTGATAACATTAAAAAAAGTTTAATTATTTTAAATATTATGCTATAATAACTTGATTTATAAATATACTAGGAGATAAACTATGAACACACCTAATACAACATCAGTAAAACAAACAGATATCTTTATAAGTTGGAATAGTAAAGATAGAGAA
>JAZNJG010000168.1:0-2923 GCA_045577945.1 Bacilli bacterium
ATTATCAATATTTAAATATTGTGAAGAGGTGAATTATGAAAATATTAATATCTACTGATACTTCTTGTCTTATTAATTATGAAGTATTAAAAAAATACCCTATTAGTGTATTTAATTTAAATGTAATTATTGATAATGTTGAGTATTTAGATGGGATATCTATAAAACAAGATTTTTTATATGATGCTATGACATCAAATAAAGTTATAAAAACTTCTACTCCTCCACTTGGTACGGTAGTTGAGTATTTCGAAAATTTATTTGATAAAGGTTATGATAGAATTATACATTTTACTATTTCTAGCAAATTATCAAGTATGTATAGTTTATTTAGCACTGTGTCTGCAAATTACTTTGATAATAAAATTGTTGTGATTGATAGTTATTCTTTATCAACAAGTATGCTTTCACAAGTGTTCTATGCTTATGATGCTGTTCAAAACAATGTGCCAATTGAAGATATTGTTAAGGGAATTGAAAAACGTAAACAAAACTATTTTGTTGGTTTTGTTCCTAAAAATCTTACTGCATTAAAAAATGGTGGAAGAATTTCTCCTGCAATTGCGGCTATTGGAAATACTATTGGGTTAAAACCTGTTATTCTTTTAAAGGATGGAGAATTAGTAAAAGACTCAATGACTACTTCTGTAAAAAAAGCTTTCTCAAATTTATTTAATAGTGTTCTTTCTAAATATCCTCTTGAAGATTATGATTATTCTTTAGTTGATTTTTCTGCTGAAGAAAACATCTTGAATGCTATTTATGACAGAATAAGTGCAGTTACAACAAAAGAAAAGCTAATCAGAGGCTTCCTTCCAATTAATGTTTGTGCTCATTGTGGGCCTGGAACTATTGGTTTAGTTATTAGTCCAAAAATTAGTGGTAAATCTCTTATTGAATTTCTATAATAGATATTCATTTAAAAATTAAACTCATATCGTTTTGATATGAGTTTTTATTTTTGATTATATATTGTTTTTAAGAATTCTTCACCAAATTTTTCTCCAAGTTTAATGCAAGATGTACTATCGTAATGTCCTAAATCAGGATTATAATCAGGTTCAAAAGTTGTTGTTAACCCTAAATCAATCGTTGAGAAATAAATGTTTTCATTAGATAATTTAGATATTTCTTCTTTAGATTTATTAATGATAGGATATCCAGGTTCACAATATGGACTATTTGATATTCCCGCATCAATAAAATATAGTTTATTAGTTTTACTATATTTGATAAAATCATTTCTTAATAGTTCTATCAATTTTAATTGATTGTTATAATATTTATTTGCTGTTTCATTTTTGTGATCGCTTTCACCTTGCATCCATAAAATCCATGAGAAATCAACATCTATTCCTTTTTCTTTTAAGCATTCAATGTATGTTGTTACAAAAATTTTACAACCAAGATATATAGCTCCTGGATTATCATTTTTTATCCAATTAAAATCAAGCGAGTATCCTGACATTGTGTATTTTAAAATTATTATTTGTTCATCATAATTATTGCTTACTTTATCAGCAAATCCTACTTCCGGGCCAAAGAAACCTTCCCCACACCCACAATTCAAATTAACGTTTACAAAATTCCCATTGCTTGTAAAAGAATGATTATCAATACAATAATTAATAAGAACGTTTTTGTATCCATTTTTATATCGGTCAAATACTTCTTCCTTAGTGTTTAATTTTAAATATTCTACTATAGAACATCCAGAAGCATTACTTTGTCCAATCAATAGAACAATTTTAACTGATGAATTTATATTATCGATATTATCAGGCAACTTATAATATGTGTTCATGTCTAGGTCTACCCTAGTTTCTCTACAAGATATCTGACATATTCCTATAAAATTAATTATTATTAATAGTAATAATTTTGTTATTGAGTTTTTAATTCTATTCATTATTTTATCCTAAAATTTTTTAAATATTTGTTTATTTTTTTAATATCATTTTAATTATAAGTACTTGAAAGCGGTCAGGTAAAATATTTAATAATTTTAATAAAATATTTCTATTTATGTTATAAATATAATCTGGATTTTTAGATATTAGAATGTTTATAACAATTTCGCTTATCTTATCAGGATTGATATCTCTAGTTTGAACTGAATTGACAATTTTTTGAAATCTATTAGCATTGCATTCATACATTTTTGTATTATTAACAAATTCACTAATCGCATGATTAGAATGATCAATTAGTTTTGTTTTTACTGCTCCTGGTCTAATAATCGATACTTTATAATTTAATAAATTTAATTCCATTCTCAAAGAAAACGCATATTTTTCAAGTGTAGATTTTGTTATTCCGTATAGACCATTAAAAGGTAGAGGATCTAAAGGAGCAAGTTCACTTGATGTAATTATTATTTTGCCATTTTTTTCTAGTAGAGGTAAAAATATTTTATTAACTCGATATACGCCTAGCAAATTAATGTCAAAAATTTCCTTTATATCATCTTCAGATATTTCAATTAAAGAATCCATATTATATTTTCCCGCAAAATGACAAATGCCATAAAGTTTGATATCTTTAATTATCTCATAAATCTCTATTAATCTTTGTGAATTTCTTATATCAGCTTTAAAATATCTCATATTATCAGTCAAACATTTTAAATCATTATCATTTAAATCGC
This sequence comes from Bacilli bacterium, assembly GCA_045577945.1. Taxonomy (GTDB): domain Bacteria; phylum Bacillota_I; class Bacilli_A; order ML615J-28; family CAG-698; genus CAG-698. The sequence goes on from JAZNJG010000168.1 coordinate 2,648, forward strand.
TATAATCAATCCCAACAACGCTATAACCACTATTTATAAGTTTTTTACAAGTTTCTAAACCCATACCTCCTAAAGCGCCAGTTACTAAAATAGTCTTTCCACTTGGTGGTATAATTGTTCTTTTAGTAATAATTAAGAATATTATAAATGATAAAGAAATAAGATAAAATATTATAAACCATAAATGATATTTAGAAATATTTAAATAAAGTAAACTAATAAAGATATAAATATATATTGATAGCCAAAAGATAAGACATGAATAGTCTATTCCTT
>JAZNJG010000169.1:0-8168 GCA_045577945.1 Bacilli bacterium
TTTAAATAATAAATTATTTAAAGATTTTATAGTAGAAATATTATAATACTTTTTTAAAAATTATCATAAAAAATATTTAGGAAATAACTTTCTTAACTAAGTTTGAAAACTATTAAAAATAATGTATAATATAGTAGAAAAAGTAAAAAGGTGATGAAGTTTGAATAATAAACAAAAAGAAATTATAATTTATGACAAAAATTACAATGAAAACTTGAATACTAAGATTAGAGAAGGATCTAGAGGAATAATTGTAAGAGATAATAAGATTCTTATTGCATATGAATCTAAAACAAACCAATTAATGATTCCTGGTGGTGGAGTTGAAAAAGATGAATCTCTTGAAGAATGTTTACTTAGAGAGATTGAAGAAGAAACAGGCTATCAAGTGAAAATATGCAATAAAGTTGTTACAATTAAAGAATACTATAATGATAACATATGGATAAATCATTACTATAGTTGTGAGATAATAAGCTTAAAAAAAGCAAAACTAACAGAAAATGAAAAGGAAGAAGGAATGACTACTCAGTGGGTTGATATCAATGAGTGTTTAAACACTTTCAAAACCTATAGTTATTGTGACTTTAGTAAAGAAAATAAATATAAACAAGGTTTATACAAACGAGAATACCTTGCCTTAGAAGAATATTTTAATTATGCGAATTTAGAAGTATGGGATTTATATGATATAAATAGAAATAAACTAAATAAAGAACACATAAGAGAAACAAAACTTCCTGAAGGCTGTTATCATTTAGTAGTTCATGCCTGGATAAAGAATAGTAAAGATCAATATCTAATTTCAAAAAGATCAAAAACAAGAAAAGCTAATCCTTTATTGTATGAATGCGTAGGTGGCTCTGTAATAAAAGATGAAAACACTTATGACGGAGCAATAAGAGAAGCTAAGGAAGAAGTAGGAATTGATTTAACAAATTGCCCTTATAAACATATAAAAACAGTGACAAGAAAAGAATTCTTAGATATTCTTGATGTATTTGTTTTTGAATATGATGGTCCTGTTTTGTTATCTTTAGCTACAACAGATGAAGTTGAAAAAGTTGAATGGATGACTAAGTCACAAATAACTTGTTTATTTAATGAGGGTAAATTTGTTCATACATTAAAGTATTTTCTTGATTTACTATAATTATATAATGTACTTGATTACCATATTTAGAAAGGAACAATTGTTAATATTATTTTATGAATAATAAAAAAAGGAATCATTTGTTAGCATCTTTATCAAGATTTAAACATATGATGATAAATTATATGAAGAAGTTGTAAAATATTTTGGTAAATCTTATGTTAAAAATAGAAGTAAAGCAGAAGTCATAGAAGAATATTTAAAAGAAGATAAATTTTAGGATAAATTTTAAAATAAATAGGAGGAGAAATGAAAGCTTTAGGAAATTTATTGTGGATTTTATTTGTGGGATTATGGAGTAGCTTAGTGTATTTAATAATAGGATTATTTTTATGCATAACTATTATAGGAATTCCTTTTGGTAAACAATGTTTTAAATTAGCTAGTTTATCTTTAGCACCATTTGGTATAAATGTAAGATCTGATTTTAGTAAACATCCAATTGCTAATATAATATGGATGATATTTGTTGGGTGGGAATTAGCATGCATGTATTTTGCGATTGGGCTATTTTTATGCATAACTATCATTGGTATACCTTTTGGTAAACAATGCTTTAAATTGGCTTTATTAGGTTTATTCCCATTTGGGGCAAATGTTTAGACTAAAAGTGAAAACTTATACATATACTTTATATATTGATTTTGTTTCATTTTACTTTATGACTACATAAAAATATTTAATTCTTGATTTTTATAGTTATTTAGAGTATAATATCTTTAATGACTATGAAGAAGAAGAGTATAAGTTATTAATATTTTAGAGAATAGTTGGTTGGTGAAAAACTATATATGATTTCTTAGAAGGTAGCTTTGGAGTTGACATCTTGAACAATATATTAGATATTAGAAACTATATATTTATTAGATTTGTCCGTTAATCGCGTTAAGATAAATTAAGCGTAAAATATATTATATTATATTTTAAAATAAGGTGGTACCGCGGAATATTTTCGTCCTTAAGATAATAAATAACATAAAGTTATTTATATTTTAAGGATTTTTTATATGCCTTTATTTACAATTATTAGGAGGAAGAAATGTTCAAATTAAAAGATTTATCAACAAAATATGATTTTAAATCAGTAGAAGAAGGAAAGTATAAAACATGGGTTGAAAAAGGTTACTTTACACCTGGTGATTTATCTAATAAATCATACTGTATCGTTATTCCACCACCAAATGTAACTGGTAAATTACATTTAGGACATGTTTTAGATAATACTTTACAAGATATTATTATTAGAAGAAAAAGAATGCAAGGTTATGATACATTATTCTTACCTGGTATGGATCATGCTAGTATTGCCACTCAAGCGAAAGTAGAAGCAAAATTAAGAACACAAGGGATTTCTCGTTATGATTTAGGTCGCGAAAAGTTTTTAAAAGTTGCCTGGGAATGGAAAGAAGAATATGCTTCTTATATTCGTAATCAATGGGAAACATTAGGTTTGAGTTTAGATTATACTCGTGAAAGATTTACTCTTGATGAAGGTTTGAATAGAGCTGTTAACGAAGTTTTCGTTAAGATGTATAATGAAGGATTAATCTATCAAGGAGAAAAGATTATTAACTGGGATATTCAAAGTAAAACCGCAATATCAAACATTGAAGTAGAATATAAAGATGTTGAGGGTGCTTTTTATCACATGATTTATAAATTTGTTGAGGGGGATGTTGATGGTTTATCTGGTTTAACTATTGCCACAACTCGTCCTGAAACTATGTTTGGTGATGTTGCTTTAATGGTACATCCTGAAGATTCTCGTTATAGTAAATACATTGGTAAAGAAGTTTATATTCCATTAACAGATACAAAGATTCCTGTTATTGCTGATGAATATGTTGAAATAGGATTTGGATCAGGTGTTGTAAAAGTTACTCCAGCTCATGATCCTAACGATTTTGAAGTAGGTTTAAGACATAATTTACCTCGTCCATTATGTATGAATGATGATGGTACAATGAATGAAATGGCAGGCAAATACAATGGAATGGAAAGATTTGCTTGTAGAAAAGCTTTAGTTGAAGAGTTAGTTGAAAAGAATATTTGTGTTAAGGTTGAAAAAATGGTTCATTCTGTTGGACATAGTGAAAGAACTGGAGTTGTTGTTGAACCTAGATTATCTAAACAATGGTTTGTTAAGATGGATTCATTAGCAAAAGACCTTCTAGATATGCAAAAAGGTCCAGATAAGATAAATTTCGTTCCAGCACGTTTTGAAAAGATTTTTGAAAACTGGCTAGAAAATATGCAAGACTGGTGTATTTCTCGTCAATTATGGTGGGGACATCAAATTCCTGCATGGTATCGTGATGATGAAGTATATGTTGGAGTAGAAGCTCCAAAAGGTGAAGGTTGGAAACGTGATGAAGATGCTTTAGATACTTGGTTCTCTAGTGCATTATGGCCATTTTCTACACTTGGTTGGCCTGATAAAACAAAAGATTTGGAAAAATTCTTCCCAACTGATTGTTTAGTTACTGGTTATGATATCATTTTCTTCTGGGTAGCTCGTATGGCATTCCAATCTAAATATTTACTAAAAACAAGACCTTTTAAAGATGTTCTTATCCATGGAATTATTCGTGATGAACTTGGTAGAAAAGTTAGTAAATCACTTGGTAATGGTGTAGATATGTATGATGTTGTTAATAAATATGGTACAGATAGTCTAAGATATTTCATTACAACAACTGGTGCACCTGGACAAGATATCAGATATTCTGAAGAGAAAATTGAAGCAGCTTGGAATTTCATTAATAAAATTTGGAACATTTCTCGTTTCATTGGTTTGAATTTTGAAACTAATAACTATAATAATGAACCAATCAATGATGATTTATTATTAGATATTGATAAATGGATTCTTAAGAGATTAAATGAAACTATTGAAATTGCTGATGCAAACTATGAAAAGTATGATTTTGGTGAAGCTAGTAAAGCAATTTATAAATTTACTTGGTTTGATTTTGCATCATGGTATGTAGAAATGACAAAAGTTACATTTGGTCAAGATGACAAAGCTCAAAAGATTAATACATGTGCTGTATTAAATTATGTATTAACTAGTGTTTTAAAACTATTACATCCATTTATGCCATTTGTTACTGAAGAAATATATCAAAAATATAATGAAGGAAGCATTGTAGTAAGCTCTTGGCCATTAGTTAATCCAAAATACAATTATGAAAATAGTAAAAATATGGAAGTAATCTTTGATATTATTTCTGCTATTAGAAATATAAGAGCTGAGAAGAATGTTGTTAATAGTAAGAAAATTGATTTATTATTAGAAATCAAAGATGATGTTACTTATGATATTATTAATAATAACATTCAATATTTACAAAGATTTACTAATTATGAAAACCTTACTTTATCAAAAGATGCTTTGAATAAAGACTTATCTGTTACAGCTGTATTTGAAAATGTAATCGTGATTTGTCCTTTGAAAGCACTAGTTGATTTAGAAGAAGAAAAGAAAAAACTTGAACTTAATAAACAAAAACTACTTTCAGAAATAGATAGATGTGAAAAGATGCTAAACAATCCTAATTTTGTTAACAAAGCTCCAGAGGCAAAAGTAAACGCTGAAAAAGAAAAACTAGCATCTTATAAAAAACAATTAGAAGAAACTAATAAATTATTAGAAACATTTAACTAATAATTTATATAGTGTAAATTTATTTTATAAAATAAAGGCGGTGATTATATGAGTTATATGGTTAATTATCTAAAGGGCTACCTTATAGTTAATGGATACTTAGAAAATCACCGCTTTTTTGTTTTATATGATATGTTAAAAGAAGCTTTTGAAAAAGAAAATATCATACTTGAAATAATAACTAATAAAGATATTCTTCAAATTATTGATAAAGACATAAAAAACAAATTAATCTGTGATTTCATTATTTTCTGGGATAAAGATATTTTGCTTTGTGAGATGCTTGAAAAACTAGGATATAAAGTATTAAACTCATCAAACACAATAAGGATATGTGATGATAAAGCATTAACATATATAAATTTAATAAATCATAATATAAATATGCCAAAGACAATTCTTATGCCATTTTCCTTTGAAAATATTGGATATAATGATTTTTCTTACCTTGATAATGTTATTGAATGTCTTGGGTTTCCTTTGATTATAAAGGAAAATAAGGGCTCATTTGGGACAGGAGTTTATTTGATAAATAATAAAGAACAACTTTTAAAACAAGTAAAAGATAGTTTTCCTAAAGAAACAATATTTCAAGAATACATAAATAATAACATCTTTGAATTTATGGATATCAGTAATAACTTAATTTCCCAAAATAGTGCAATTGATATTAGAATTATGACTGTTGGTAAAAAAGCATTAGGAGCAGTAATGAGAATAAACGAAGGAGATTATCGCTCAAATGTTTTAAGTGGAGGAAAAATGATTTCACTAACAGATAATAAATTAAATGTAAACAATAATACTATTTTTTATCCTAACTTAAATAAATATTTATCAGAAGCTGAAAAAATATCACAAATATTAGATTTAGATTTTGGCAGCGTAGATTTCTTAATAGGGAAGAATAATCAACCAATTTTATGCGAAGTAAATTCTAATGCTCATTTTAAAACATTTTATACTGTCACAAATATTAACTTAGCAGAAGAACTTGCTAAATATATAATAAAAATAAATAATAATAAATAAACTAGGTGTAAAGATGGAAACAAGAAAAATAGCAATAAAGAAAAATAGTATAGTTTTGTTTCAAGGAGATTCTGTAACAGATTGTCATAGAAACAGAGAAAATGAAAATGATTTAGGTAATTCATATGTAAAATATGTAAATTCATATTTAAAAGACTTCAATATAAAAGTAATAAACAAAGCAATTTCTGGAAATCGAGTTGATCATTTATTACAAAGATTTGATAACGACTTTAAAGCAGTTAATCCTGATTATCTTTTTCTATTAATTGGTGTTAATGATACATGGCATAATTTTCCCAATAATAAAGATGATGTGACATTTTATAATGAGTTTGATTTACTTTTAACCAAAATATCAAAAGAAATGAATTGCAATATAATATTATTAGAACCATTTATTATTGGTTATAATAAGGAAACAACTATTATGAGAAAAGATCTATTGGGTAAAATAGAAATAATTAGAGATTTAGCTAAAAAATATAAATGTGAATACATTACATTTGAAAATGATATCGCAGAAATATTAGTTAGTGAAGATGATGCTCAATATTCGCTTGAAGGAATCCATCCATTTGATATTACATACCAAATCATGGCTAAAAAAATAATATCAAAAATTGATATTATATAAATATTTTCATTAAGATAGTACTTTAATTACTATCTTTTTTATTTGCTTTAAATACATAATTTTAGTATTAAGATAAAATATGTCTTAGTTTAATATATATATTATAGACATTAAACAATTATTTATCTTTTTTGACAATGCAATTTAGTATAATGTTAAAGAGGTGATAATTATGAGAGAAACAAAAGAATATGATTCTAATGTCATTAAAAAGAAAACATCAAATAATAATTTTGATATCGTAATAGTGATAATGAGTTTAATTATCGGAATATTTATTGGCTATTTACTAGGAACTAATTTAGATAATGAAACTAGCCAAACAATTGAAACAGGAGGAGAAATAGAAACACTAAACTACATATATTTATTACAAGTAGCAAGATTTGATAATCCTACAGGTGCAAGCAACTATATACAAACCCTAAAAAGCAAAAACTTAGATTCAATTTGCGTATATGATAAAGTTTATTATTATATTTATGGTGGTATAAGTAGCAAACAAGAAGATTTAGATAATTTAAAGAACAAGTTTTATATAATGGGATATGAAACAATTATAAAAAAAGAACTATTAGAAGAAAAAGCAAATATGATAATCGATGATACAAGATTATATAATTATTATTTAGAATGTATCAATAATTTATATCTAAGCCTTAAAAACGAACCTTTTACAATAAGTGAAATATATTACATTGACCCAATTAACATAGAATTATTTACTCAATTATCAATACTAACAAATATGAAAAATCAAGAACTAAGATTAAAAGCCCAATTACAAGCTTACAAATTAATTATAGAAAGCATATAAAAATAAAACAAATAAATTAGGTTACAGTAAATAACCTAATTTTTTTCTAATATATCTTCGAGGATGAAAAAATAATGAAAAACACACTTTATAAATTACACGATTTACCTAAAGAGTCTCTACCAAGAGAGAGATTATCAAAATATGGAGCAAAAGTATTAACAGATTATGAATTATTAGCAATTATTCTCAGAACAGGCACGAAAGAAAAATCAGTACTAGATTTATCAAAAGAAGTTTTATGCACATTTCATAATTTATCCTACCTAAACGACATAACAATTAATGAACTCATTCAAATAAAAGGAATCAAAACCGCAAAAGCTATTGAAATATTAGCATCAATAGAGTTTGGAAAAAGAGTATGTTTATCTAAAAGTTATAATCAAATAGTAACATCAGGACAAGATGTTTATAAAATGTTAAGATACGATATGGAAAATTTATCATATGAAGAATTAAAATCAGTATACCTTAATGTTAAGGGTGGAATAATTGATATAAAGACATTAACTAAAGGATCATTTAATACCACGCAAGTTGATTTTAGAGAAATAGCCAAATGGTCACTTAAACTATCGTGCTTTAATGTTATAATTGTCCACAACCATCCATCTGGAGATCCATCCCCTAGTCATCATGATAAAGAATTCACTAATGAACTAATAAAATATAGTAATAATATAGGGGTTTCAATAATAGATCATATTATTATAGGCAAAAACTCATTCTATTCATTTAGTTATAAAAAGATTATTTATACATAGATAATAATTATTTAGGTATAATTATTTTTATTATTCATATAATTAAACATAAATATGTAAGTATTAAGTATTAGTATTAAGTATTAGTATTAAGT
>JAZNJG010000170.1:0-10768 GCA_045577945.1 Bacilli bacterium
AATTGTGGCTGAAATACCTTCAACATCTTTTAGACTTGCAGTGATTACTACTTCACCTACTGCTTTAGCCACGATTGTATTTTCATTTTTTTCTACGATTCCTTCTTTATCGAAAGAATATTCAACTAAACTTTCACTTCCAGTTACTACTGGTTTTAATTCAAATGATTCACCTACTTTTAATTCATAATTACTTTTTTCAAAAGTAAGTTTAACTTCACTTCCACAAGCGAAAGATAGTAACATTGTAAAGACTAATGTCATTACTAAAACTAACTTTTTAATAAGTTTCATCTTCTGTTTCCTTTCTATAATTAATATAATTTCAAATAAATGCAAAGCATCTATTAATCATAATAATTTTACCATAATTTCACATCTTCTTCAATAGATTATTTTTCATAATTAAATAAAAAAAGACCTAGACGGTCTTTTTCAAATCATCAAAATTAATTAATTTAAATACCCTATTTTTTCAAGAGTCTTAATAAGTACCGGTATCAAAACTATTTGAAGTATTATACCAGGCCATGCCATTACAAAAGCTCCTGATATAAACATATCGAAAGTAAATACATTAGTTTGATCAATTAGTCCTAATATATATCTTAATAAGCCCCATCCTAATCTACCTATTAAAAGCGAAACAATAAGCGATACATATATTATTAAATAAGAGTTTAAGTTTTTTCTCTTTAGTATGTCATATAATAACCCACTAGTAAATCCATATAGTGCTAGTTCAATCGACATAGAAATAGAAGCAGGATAAAGTGGTGGCATGCCAAAAATAACACTCCTTAAAACTGGAGATATGAGACCGACTATTAAGCCATACTTCCAACCACATACATATCCACAGATTAACACTGGTAAATGTAGTGGACATAACATACTTCCAATTTCTTGAATTTGTCCTGTAAGAAATGGTAATATCATTGCTAATCCAAGAAATATTCCTGATAAACAAATATTTAAAACAACTTTATTTTTCATAAATTTATCCTCTATAATTAAATTAACGCCCTTTTAGAGCGTTAATTATTTTATCTGACATTATTTATACTCTTTAACGCATTCCTTTTTCATATGGGATACCCTCTGCCTTCGGAGCACGAGAGTTTTTAGATGTAAAGGCCAACACAACAATTGATAAAATATAAGGTATCATATTAAATATATGTATTGTAATTCCAGCCTCTACCAAAGCAGGAAACATAGAATCTGAAGTATTAGCAATTGATCTAAATAAACCAAAGAATAATGCAGCTCCAAATATTCTAAATGGTTTCCATTGTCCAAATATCATAACAGATAATGATAAGAAACCAGCTCCTATTACCCCAACCTCAAAATTCCAATTACTTATTGAAGGAATAACAAATGCCAATCCACCAATTCCCCCTAAAATACCAGAAATAATAACTCCAGCATATCTCATTTTATATACACTAATTCCTAAACTTGCTGAAGCTTGAGGATGTTCCCCACAAGATCTCATTCTCAAACCAAATCTAGTCTTATATAAAACAACATATGAAATTATTAAAGCGATTACAGCAGTTACAAAGAACCAATTAATCTCAAATGAAAGAGCTCCAAATTTAAACATAGTATTATTGTATGCTATTTTTGGACTAGCATTACCACCTAAAGTGATATTTGTTAATCTAGCAATTACTAAAGCAATTGCAGTTGCTAATAAGTTTAATGATGTTCCGCCTATAGTTTGATCTGCTTTTAAATTTATTGAAGCAAAAGCAAGCAATAAAGAATAAATAGCCCCGCCAACTGCCGCTCCTATGAGTGAAAAAATTACCATCAAGAATTTTCCTTTTCCTTGAACAAATGTTAGAAAATTAACTAAACCTTCTCCCATAGTATCAGGGTTTGGAGTTCTTTGTAGGAAAGCTAGCACAACAGCTCCAATAACTGCTCCAATAACCATTATCCCTTCAAGAGCAATATTAATTACACCACTTCTTTCTGAGAACATTCCACCTAAAGCTACAAGTGAAAAAATTGCTGCATATAATAAAGTATATTCAAGAAGATTTAAAATATTATCTAATGATAGATTCATTCTTTAATTCCTCCCTCTTCTTTATTTTTCTTTTTTCTCATAATTAATTTTTTAACATATGATAATACTAATGGACTGAATGCAAAGAAATAAATTATTATTCCTGTAAATATTGAGCTCATTTCAAAACTAAATACACTCCCTACTAGAAGACCAGCACCTTGTTGAATATGGGCTACAAAAAACGCAGAGAATAGTACTCCTATTGGATTTAAACTAGCCATAAAGGCAATTGGAATTCCGTTAAACGCTAATGCACTCAATTTAGTAGTATCTTGTGGGAATTGTTCAATGTTTGTTAGATACAATAGCGCAGCCGCTAAACCTGCTAGCGCTCCAGAAATTGCCATTGACAATATAATATTTCTATTTTCTTTAATTCCTGCATATTTTGCACCATGTTTGTTCAACCCGCATGCTTTTAATTCATAACCTAAAACTGTTTTTTGTAAGATTATATATATTGCAATTATAGCTATTATAGCTATAAATATTGCTATTGTTAAACGAGATCCTGCAAAATTCAAACTAGGAAGCATCGCATCAGTATTCACACTTTCTAGTGACAAAGATTTTGAGTTATAAAATATACTTGTAACAGTTGGAGCTCTATCTCCAGTTCCCAACTTCTGACTAATCTTTATTTTATTTTGGAATAGGTCATTTACTAAATATAAACCAATCCAATTCGTCATAATACAAGTAATAACTTCATTAATTTTAAAATAAGCTTTTAAAAGTCCTGGAATAGCTCCCCATATAGCCGCAAACAACATAGCTGCTAAAATACATAACCACCATGGACATTTAAGTGCTATCGCGAAATATAAGGCTCCAAATGCCCCTAGAGTATATTGTCCAGCTACACCTATATTAAACATCCCAGTTTTATAAGCAAATAATACCGAAAGCCCCACACATATTAAAGGTGCTACATATGCTAATTGATTTCCTAAACCATATGCCGCTCCTTGAGGATCAGCAAACCCACCAGTTAAAATACTTTTAAGTACTCCTCCAGCATTTTCAGGATCAATTATCAATAATATTAAAAATCCTAATATTAATCCACTAACTATGCAAATAATTGATGATAGAAGAGAAGAATATTTTTCTTTTGCATTATCACTATTTAATTTTTCTAAAATACTTTTAAGATTTGCTTTCATTTACTTCCCTCCTTTTTGCACCAGACATATACAATCCTAATTCTTGAGTAGTAACTTCTTTAGGATCAAATTCCCCAACAATTTCTCCTTCATACATAACTAAAATCCTATCGCTTAGATTCATTACTTCATCAAGTTCAAAAGATACTAAAAGAATTCCCAAGCCTTTATCTCTTTCTTTTATTAAATTATTATGTATAAACTCAATTGCACCAATATCAAGACCTCTAGTAGGTTGCACCGCAATCAATAGTTTATGTTCCTTTTCCATTTCTCTAGAGATAATTAACTTTTGTTGGTTACCACCTGACATACTTCTAACTATAGTTTTACCGCCTTGTCCAGAACGAACATCATATGTTTCTATTAATCTATTAGCATATGCTGTTACTGCATCATTCTTTAAAAACCCATATTTTTGAAACTCAGGTTCAAAATATCTTTGTAAAACAATATTCTTTTCTGCATTATAATCTAATATTAGTCCATGTTTATGTCTATCTTCTGGAATATGTGATAATCCCAAAGTGTTTCTTTCTCTTATTGATACATTAGTAATGTCTTTCCCACATAAAATAATTTTTGAATTAGTAGGTTCTTTATTTTCTTTATAAGAATCAATTTTATCTAATCCTGTTATTCCATATATTAGTTCGGATTGTCCATTTCCATCTATCCCCGCAATAGTAACTATTTCACCTGCTCTTACATTGAAACTTACATCTTTTACAGCCAAATTTTTATGTATTTTATCAGTAATATATAAATTCTTTACTTCCAATACTACATCTTTTACATCAGCAGGTTTTTTGTCGATTTCAAATTGAACTGGTCTACCTACCATCATTTCAGATAATTTTTCAATTGTTGTATCCGATTTATTTACTGTTCCAACCAATTGACCTTTTCTAAGAACAGTAATCCTATCTGAAACTTCCATAATTTCATTTAACTTATGAGAAATAAATAGAATAGATTTACCTTCATTAACTAAGTTCTTCATTATTTGCATAAGTTCTGTAATTTCTTGCGGAGTTAAAATAGCTGTTGGTTCATCAAATATTAATATGTCGTTATCTCTATAAAGCATCTTAAGTATTTCTACTCTTTGTTGCATACCAACAGTTATGTTTTCAATAATAGCATCTGGATCTATAGAAAGTCCATACTTTTCACTTAATTCAATTACTTTCTTTCTCGCTTCTTTTTGTTTAATAAATCCATACTTACATGGTTCACAACCTAATATAATGTTATCAACAACAGAAAACACCTCAACTAATTTAAAATGTTGATGTACCATTCCAATATTAAGCTTTGTAGCATCATTAGGATTATTAATCTTTACCACGTTTCCATCTTTCTTAATAATACCTGAATCCGGATTGTATAACCCAAACAAAATACTCATTAATGTGGATTTCCCGGCTCCATTTTCTCCAAGTAAGGCATGAATTTCACCTTTCTTCAATTGTAATGTAATATCATCATTTGCTTTTAAATCTCCAAATGATTTCGATATTCCTATCATTTCAATTACGTAGTTTTCGTTCATAAAATTCCCTCTTAAACTTAATGATAATTCTACAAATAATTACCTTATATACGAAAATTATATCACATTATCAAATTAAAAACAATTAAAAAAAGGAAAGGTTTTACCCTTTCCTAAAATATCTAATTAGTTAATGTAATTTACCTTAGTGTATCCACTTACAGTAGGTTTAACATCTTTATCAGAATTACTAGAAATAACAAGTTTTTCAGGAGCTTTTCCTTCTAATTCTTGAATTGCATAGTCACATCCTTGAACGAATCCATAACCAAAACGGATAACAGCAGGAACATCCATTCCACCTAAGAATCCAAGTTTAGTATATCCATCCATAACAGCTGCATAACCAGCTAAGAATCCAGCTTGTTCTTCTTGATATAATACGCAATATACGTTTTCAGCAGTTTCATAATTGTAAGCTGCATCATGAGGTTCACCATCTAATAAGATGAATGCAACTTCAGGATATAATTTTTGGCAATCATAGATTGTTTCTTCAAATAAGAAACCAGGACAAACGATAACTGAAGCTCCTTCTTCAACTGCTTTACCAATTGAAGTTAATCTTGCTTCTTTACTATCTGCAGATGGTTGATAATATGTATATTCAATACTATTAGCATCACCATAAGCTTTTACACCTTGCCATGCAGCTTGGTTAAATGATTCATCATCAATTGTACCAACGTCAGTAACTAAAGCAATTTTATTACCAGCAGTTAATCCTTTACCAGTTCCAACAGGTTGTTGTACAACTTCTAAGTCAGCTCTTACTTTTGCAAGAACTGCATCATATTGAGCTTTTGTGAATTTATTGAAGCGCCATGAGCCATCAGCTTCAGGGATACCAACATAATCAATTCCATCAGCTTCTTTAGCTAAACCTAATTTAGCTGTAGTTCCACCAATTTCATTCCATTTACCTGCAAAGTATTTACCTAATGCAGTTTCAACAGAACTTTGTAATCCCTTCATTGCAGAAGTAATGATAATAGGATCAATATATGATTGGTCAACGTCAACACCGATAACTTTTCCACCTTCAACTTTTTTAGCAGCTTCTAATGCAGAAGTATAAATAGCACCACCACAAGCAAATACTACTTGTGTTCCATTACTATACCATCCGTCCATTTTTGCAGTAATAGTAGCATCACCAAAGAATTGACCACCATAAGTGTAATTAATTTCAATCTTAGTTTCAACTTGTTGTTCTTCACCACAACCAACGAATAAAAAAGCACATGCGATAAGCATCAAACTAAAAATTAATTTTTTCATTTCTATCCTCCATGATATTTGTTAAGCTTAAGCCTAACTATTAAAATTATATCACTTTTAAATTATAATTTCAATAGAATTAGTATAAAATGGTATTTTTTAATCATAAATTATCTAAAAAGTGAATTTATAGTAAGCATTTTCAATTTGAATAATAAATTAATATATGATAGAATAATGCAATGTAAAGGGGATGATTGCTTTGCACACAATTATTTTTATGTGCATTATAATGATTATATTAATGATTATTTCAATAATAAAAATTCCTCAGATTAAAATCAAAGGTAGAGAAATATCTACTTTTTGGATTATCCCAAGTATTTTTATCATTATATTAATTTTGTTTAATTTTATATCTATCAAAGATATATGGAAAGGATTAACCGAAAATTCTTCTATTAATCCTTTAAAGATAATATGTTTATTCTTTTCAATGACATTCATTTCAATAGTTTTAGATGAAATTGGATTCTTTGAATATTTAGCTAATAAAACTCTTCAAAACTCAAAAAGTAAACAGATTAAACTATTTATAATTCTTTATGTACTTACATCAATTTTGACAATCTTTACTTCTAATGATATTATTATATTGACTTTTACGCCATTTATTATCTTTTTTGCTAAAAAAGCTAAAATTAGTCCTATTCCTTTTTTAGTATCAGAATTTGTTGCAGCAAACACATGGTCAATGTTATTTATTATTGGAAATCCTACAAATATTTACTTAGCATCATCTAATAATTTAGGTTTCATTGACTATTTTAAAGTTATGTTCCTTCCTACATTATTCGGAGGTATTTCTTCTTTAATCATTCTTATACTATTATTTTATAAGAAACTTTCGAAACCTATAGATATTCAAGAAACAAACGTTAAAATTAAACATAAAGGGATATTAATATTTGCTCTTTCTATATTAATAGTATGCACTATAATGTTGGTTATCTCATCATATGTAGAAATTGAAATGTATCTAATCTCTTTAATTAGTGCTATCATATTATTAATAATTACGTTTATATTCTCTTTAAAAGAAAACTCATTTAGCTACATACTAAATCCCATAAAGAGATTACCATGGAATCTTATTCCATTTGTAATTTCAATGTTTATTGTAGTATTAACATTAAAAGATTATCAAGTAACAAATCTCATTGAAGATGGTTTAAATAATAAAAATCCAATATTAACTTACGGAATTACTTCTACTCTATCATGTAATTTTATAGATAATATTCCTATGAGTGTGCTATTTTCAGAAATTATTCCTTCAAATAATCTAGGAGCTCTTTATGCCACAATTATTGGTTCAAATATAGGAGCATTCTTAACTCCAATTGGGGCTTTAGCGGGGATTATGTGGTTATCAATCTTAAAGAAACACAATGTCAATTATAGTTTTAGTTCATTTATAAAATATGGAGTAATAGTTGCAATTCCTACACTCATTATTTCTTTGGTAGGATTAATGATTATTATATGATAAATAAAAAACTGCTCAAAAAGCAGTTTTTTTATTTAAATAATTCATTGAATTCATTCTCAGTAATAATCTTTACTCCTAACTGATTAGCTTTCAAGTTTTTAGATGATTTAGATGTACTATCATTATTAATTAAGTAACTAGTTTTATTTGATACGGCAGAACTAACTTGACCTCCTCTATCTTCAATATACTTCACAAGTTCGTTTCTGTTTTTATAAGTATATAATGAACCAGTTATTACAAAAGTTAACCCTTCACAATTTTGCGAAATGTCTTCTTTCTTTATCTCTTCTATTTCTAAAATATTGTTAAGTATGTCAAACATTTCAATATTCTTTTGTTCATTAAACCATTGAAGAATTGCCATTGATTTCTCAATTCCTATTCCGGGAACATCTTCAAATCCAACTTTATTTTTGCTTCTTCTAACAAACTCTTCATAGCCTATTTTATTTATTATTTTTTTTGCTGTATCTGTACCTATTAAAGGAATACTTAAAGAAAATATAAAATTAATTGGATTTACTTTTTTACTGTTTTCAATTGCTGCAATTAAATTACCAACTGATTTTTCACCAAAACCTTCAATATTTGCAATAATATTTGCATATTTACTCA
This sequence comes from Bacilli bacterium, assembly GCA_045577945.1. Classification (GTDB taxonomy): domain Bacteria; phylum Bacillota_I; class Bacilli_A; order ML615J-28; family CAG-698; genus CAG-698. The sequence goes on from JAZNJG010000170.1 coordinate 8,199, forward strand.
ATTCAAAAATATCTGGAAATTTGCTTATAAAACCTCTGTTAATAAAATTGCTTATTGTTTTAATCGATAATCCATCAATATCCAGTCCTGGTTTACTTACAAATCTCACAAATCTAGATAAATTTTTTGCGGGACATTCCTTATTACTACATTGTAAAACTTTTGTCCCACTCACTTCATTCTCAGATATATGAGTCCTTTCCCCACAAACTGGACATTCGGTTGGCACTTTAAAAGTTCCTTCTTTTGATACGACTCCTACACATTTTGGGATTATCTTATTAGCTTTTATAATATGAATTTTTGTCTTACCATTTTCTCCTATACCTAGTCTCTCTAATTCACTTATATTACAAAGTGAAGCTCTTGAGACAATGGTACCCTCCAATTTCACTGGTTCAAAAACCGCAATTGGGGTAATAACAGATGTAGCACATGACCATTCAATATAATTAAGAGTTGTAGTAGCTACTTCATCTTGCCATTTAAACGCCAAGCCAGCACGTGTAGCATGATGGCCTGTCACGCTTCCTCCAGAGGCATAAATTGTGTCATCATAAGAAACCACTAAACCATCAACAGGATAGTTAATATTCCCTTCCTCAACAAGTTTAGAAAATTTACTAACTACTCTTTCAATACCTTCTGGGTTTGTTCTTTCGCGTTCTACTGTAATAAAACCTAATTTATCTAAAAATGCCATTCTATCACCAAATGAAATTATTTCATCTTCTAAATAAATTAATGAAAAAGCATTGAAAGATACGTTCCTTGATTTTACTATTTCTTCTCTTATAGGATCTAAAGCCAAGGTTCCAGCAGCTAAATTTCTTGGATTAGCATACTTCTCACCATTATCATTTAAATCATTTATTAATTCAAAATCTTTATAAGATATGATTGCCTCTCCTCTAACAACCATATGGCCTTTATAATCTATTTTCGAAGGAATTCCTTTTATTGCATCTTTGAAATATGTGATATTATTTCCGATAGTTCCATTACCTCTTGTAAGTAGTCGAGTTAATTTCCCGTCATCATATGTAGCAACTAATGTAATTCCATCCAATTTCCAGCTTATCCATACATCTTTTCCAGAGGCCCACGTTATAAGCTCATCAATTTTTTTTGTCTTCGCAAGTGATAAAGCTGGAAACTCATGTGCTTCTTTCAATCCTGATTGGTCACCATCATCGTCCTTTGACCTACTGACATTTTGAGTGGGACTATCAGATAAAATATATCCTGTTTCTTGTTCTAGTTGAGTTAACTCATCGAACATTGAATCCCATTCATAATTTGACATTATTTCATCTTTGCCGCTATAATAAGCATCAGAAGCCAAATTCAACTGTTTAACTAAATATTCTATTCTTTTAAATTTATCCATAAATATCTCCAAATAATTATTTAAATTACATTTTATAGATGCTTTTTCTAATAAAAAGAGTATTACTACTCTTTATATAACATTATGACATATAACAATACACCTTTATATTTATATTGTATGCTGCTTTTAATCATTCTTATCTAGATTCTTATTATAGTCTAAGCTTACAATCTTATTAGCGAAAAATAATTTACCAAAAATGTATTTATTAGAAGCACTTTCAGTAAGTGTGATTACTTTTCCTCTATAAAAGTCAAGATCTTCTCCCATAGCTGGGCCATTGAACTCATATAAACAATTTTCTAAATAATAAACGTCTGTTCCATCTAATTTATGTTCGGATTTTGTAGCTTCATCCTCATTATAAATATAATACTTTGTATCAGTAATTCCATATGAAGTAGACATTACGACTTTTCCATCAGGTGTAAAACATATACCTTGTACTTTGTCTCTTATTGAATAGATTTTTACTGGTTTAGATAAATTTGTTAGATTATATTTTGTTACAATAGCATAATGCATTCCTTCTTTAGTTTCATAAGGATGATCAGTGACATATTTATTGCCGTTATGGAATTCTCCAACGTATAAAAATTTTTCATCCGTATACACAAATGATGCTTGATTATTTATTTCAAATCCTTCACCAACATCTACAGTATCACCATTTGAAGCGGAAAGTATTTTTTCTAATTCAATTATATAAATTTTATTATCATTAGCTAGATAAACATATTCATATGTAGTAGCAATGCCTCCAACATGACCAGTAAAAGGCTTATTATCTTTTTCCAACATTACATAGTATGAATCATTATCTTCATCAGTGATATAAATTCTACTATTAGAATTGTCTTTCATATACCCAGATACTAAAAATTTATTGTTTTCGTCCGCAAAAGTAATCCCTTGGCATACAAATCCATCATTTAATCCAGGATTTCTACATACACTAGTTTCCATAGAATAATAATTATGATATATAGCAAATTTAGCTACATTTAACCCAATAACAATCGTTACAAATAAACTAATGATACTTACTAATAATATTAATAGACTTTTTAGTATTATTTTAATTATTTTATTCATAGTAACCTCATTCAATTTATGATTTTATATTTTATTTATATTTACTATTATATCATATTTAAGCAATTTTCTCAATAAAATA
>JAZNJG010000171.1:0-36008 GCA_045577945.1 Bacilli bacterium
GTATGATCTTCCGTAACTTATTAGAAAACTTCTGGTATGAAGTACATACTAAAGAAGAGTATCAATTCATTAAAACACCTATCATGTTGAACCAAGAGTTATGGGAAGTATCTGGTCACTGGTATAACTATCGTGAGAATATGTATACAAGTGAGATCGATGAGAAGTTATTTGCTATTAAGCCAATGAACTGTCCTGGTTCTATGTTAGTGTATAAGAATGAGTTACATTCTTATAAAGAGTTCCCAATGCGTGTGGGTGAATTAGGGCAAGTACATAGACATGAAGCTAGTGGTGCTTTAAACGGTCTATTCCGTGTTCGTACATTTACACAAGATGATGCTCATATCTTTATTACAGAAGACCAAATCGAAGAAGAAATTGGTCGCATCATTGATTTATATGACGAAGTATATAGTGTATTTGGCTTGGCATATCATATAGAATTATCAACTAGACCAGAAGATAAATATATTGGTGAAATAAAAACTTGGGATAGAGCAGAAAAAGCATTAGCAAATGCCATGGAGAAAAAAGGTATCAATTATAAACTAAATCCTGGGGATGGTGCTTTCTATGGTCCAAAATTAGACTTTAAACTAAGGGATTCAATGAATCGTATTTGGCAATGTGGAACTATTCAATTAGATATGAATTTACCAGAAAGATTTGATTTAACTTATATTTCTGAAGATGGAACAAAGAAACGTCCTATTATGCTTCATAGAGCATTATTTGGTTCATTTGAAAGATTCATAGGTATAATAATTGAACATTTTGCGGGGGCATTCCCTACTTGGCTTTCACCTGTTCAAGTTGCTTTAATTCCTGTAAACAATGAATATCATTTAGAATATGTGAATAAGTTAAAAGCAATGTTTGAAAATGAAAATATTAGAGTAAAAGTAGATGATAGAGATGAAAAATTAGGATATAAGATTCGTGAATCTCAAACTAAGAAAATACCTTATCAATTAGTATGTGGTGATAATGAAGTAAAAGAAAATATGATCACATATAGAGAATATGGTAAACAAGCTCAAACTACAGTATCAATTGAAGAATTTATCAATATGATAAAAGAAGAAATTAAAACACTTAAAAGAAAATAATTTATAATAATTTAGTTAATAACAAATAATATTTAAAGGAAAAATAATGCACACTGAAAAGAATTTTAAATATTTATATTTATTACTAGCAGGTTTAGCTCTATTTGTTTTTGGATCTTTAATTGGAATGCAAATAACATATTTATTTGCTAACGGCTTATATGACTTATCATATGAGGAAGCTAGAAACTCATTATATTTATTAAGTAATTATTATTCTAATGAAATGCATGATGAGTTTGTAACAATTGGAGAATATGCTAAAGATTTTTTCAGGGATAATCCTATGCTGTTTTCTCAAGCAAAAACATTAATGTGTATTAACCAATTTGTTTCGTATATGCCTGTAATAGTTTTCATAATTATTGCTTTATTCAAAGATATAAAGAAAGACTTGAAAGGGATGAAGAAAGAAACTGGTAGAAATCTATTAATAGTATTAGTAGGTTCTGTTATTTTGTTTGCCTCTACAATTTTAATAGCTAACATTTATAGTTTGCTAGGCGATGAAGGACAAAGTGATAATCAAAACATAATTGAACTATTGATGCGTAGCAATGGATTATGGTTAATGTTGTTTTGCGTAGTTATATTAGCTCCATTTGTTGAGGAGTTTATATTCCGAAAATTAATAATTGATACATGCGAAAAAACATTTAATCTTAAACCTTGGATTGCAATAGCAATATCAGCAATTTTATTTGCTTTTATTCATGTGTCTGATTTGGAAAATATCAAATATATATTCCAGTATTTGGCGCTTTCTGTTCCATTAACACTGGTGTATCATTATTCAAAAAACAATGTTTGTGTGTCATTCCTAGTTCATTTAATTAATAATTTGATTGCTGCAATATCAGTGTTATTATCAATGTGGTTAGTATAAGTATAGGATATATTATGAAAGATTTAGATTATCAAAAGTACAATTTATTAATAGAAAAAGCTAGAGAACACGGAAGTCTAAGTGAATGGGAAGAAGCAATTGAATCATACGAAGAAGCTTTTAAAATAATGTGTGATGAAGATGATTTGCTTGATTTAGCAATTTGTTACTTGGAATGTGATAATTCTTTTAAGGCTTTGAAGATTATTGATACAGTAATAGAATTAATCCCGGATTACGGAATGGCAAATTTTTATAAAGGAATATACTTTGAAAATTTGTATAACAAGCAAGAAGATATTTCAAATAGTGATGATGATTATATTAATTTAGCATTAAATGAATACTTACAAGCAATAGAAAAAGGTTTTAAAGAGAGTGAAGTTTACTTTAAAATTGGATACATATATGATTTGTATTCTGATAATGATAAAGAGTATTTAGATGATGCTATAAAATACTATAAACTTGCTTTAAAAGTAGATCCTAGTCATTTCTTTGCTAATTTGAATTTGGGATCTGTTTATGAAGATAAGAAGGATTACTCATTAGCACTTGAATATACAAAAAAAGCATATGAAAGTGATAGTAATGAGTCAAGAGTATGTTATAATTTAGGTGTAATATATTCAAAACTAAATAATAAAGAACTATCATTAAAATATTATTTAGAAGAATATGAAAAAGAAGAACCTTATAGTTATGTCTATTATAATTTAGGCGTGTATTATAAAGATGAAGGGGAATACGATAAAGCTAAAAAATATTATTTAGAAGGATTAAAGTATTTAAAAGATGATCCATCTTTATGGTATAATTTGGGATGTGTTCATGCTATGCAAAATAATTATAAAGGCGCAACAGAATGTTTGTATGCTTCGATTTTATTAAATAGAAAAATATTAGATTATCTTAAAACAGATAAGGAATTATCTGAATACATAAAATCAGAAGAATATCAAAACTTAATTAATAAATTATAAATCTAATTAGACATATAAAAATAGAAGATGGCAATTGGCCATCTTTTTTAATTTTCTCCATTTAATAATATAGTTTAGTCAGTATATAAATAAACATAATTGTCTTGAATAATTTTTTCATTAGGCTTTGGTGTTTGATCAATTATTATATTGCCATTTCCGATTATTTTGATTTTATAATAAGGATGCAAGGATATTTCTTTCCTAGATTTACCTACATAGTTTTCTACACCATAATAAAAATTATCAATATACCATCTTGAATCGATAGGTATACCTCCTTCTTGTTTTGTTATATCAAGTAATGGGAAAGATTGAGTTAAAACATCTTTAACAATTGGTGCTACCACAACGCCTCCATATTGAACGTATGTTTTAGGAGCTTTAATAGCAATATAGCATGTGATTTGAGGATCGTTCATAGGGGCAATTCCAAGAAAAGAGAGAATATATGTGTTTTCTAAATAAACACCATTAACAGGTATTTGAGCAGTACCAGTTTTACCGCCAACTCTGTAACCTTCTACATATGCAGATCGCGCAGTTCCTAAAGAAACCACTCTTTCAAGTGCTTGTCTTAAAGTATCACTTGTTTCTTCACTTATAACTCTTCTTACTTCCCTTTTTTCATCAGCATAGATGATTGTATCATCTATACCAATGCCTTTTAAAATATAAGGAGTATGCAGAATCCCTCCGTTTACTGCTGCACAACAAGCATTGACAAGTTGAATTGCGGTGCCAGAATTTCCTTGACCAAAAGAAGATGTAGCAAGTTCCACATTTCCAATGTTTTCATCTTTAAAAAGAATGCCTTTTGCTTCGCCTAATAAATCTATTCCAGTTTTTTCACCAAATCCATATTTTTTTATATATTCAAAAAGTTTATCTTTGCCTAATCTTAATCCGATTTCCATAAAACCAGGATTGCATGAGTTTTGCATAACCTCAAAAAATGTTTCGTCACCATGGCCACCTGCCTTCCAGTCTCTTATCCTACTCCCATCAATAATTCTAAATCCAGAGCAAAAGAAATGATCATTCACGTCGAAAATCTTTTCTTCTAAACCTGCAGAATAGGTCACAAATTTAAAAGTTGACCCGTATTCATAGGTCATCCATATTGGTAAGTTCCTATTAAATATTTTCTCATCATAATCTTGATAGTTTATAATATCGAAATTTGGTCTACTGGCGATGGCAATGACTTGTGAATTTTTGGGGTTTAACATTAAACCTAAGGTTTCCTCGCTATCATATAATAAACAAGCATTATCAAGTGCTTTCTCTAATGCGATTTGAACATCGATATCAATAGTTAAGTATAGATCAAAGCTTCCAGAGCTATCTTTATAGGTATCCTTTAACTCACTCATTTTTTTTCCATGAGCATCGGTAAAGATATTTATACCTCCATGACTACCTTTTAATAAACCATCATAGACAAACTCTAAACCTGTCAATCCTTGATTATCTCCCCCAACAATACCTAATACATGTGATAAAGTATTTCCATATGGATAGTATCTAACAACATCTCCTGAAATATAGACTCCATCTAATTCCTTCGCAATAATTTTTTTAGCCTTTTCTAATTCTATATTCTTCCCGTGAGGTTTAATTAACTCAACAGAAACATTCTTTTCGAAATGATGTTTAATATCCTCTCTATTAACTTCTAAAATAGTAGATAAATAATTTATAGTATATTCTTTATCTTTGATCTGTTTAGGAATAATTGCTAGAGAAGGACTAATAGTATTACCAACTATAAGTTTGTTGTTGCAATCATATATTTTACCTCTTTTATAACTTACAGGAATATTTCTTGTCCATAATTCATAGGCCCTCTCTATATAGGCTTCCCCCTTACTAAAGATAACAAATCCAACTTTGCATAACAAACAAATAAATAAAAAAGTAAATAAAAAACATATAATTAACATCCTCTTATGAATAGTTTTCATACAATCACCAATTAATTATATTAAAGATTCTAGTGGTAAATTACTAATACTTATTTAAAATATAATATTGTCTAAGATATAATATGGACAAAAACAAAAATAAGTGTATAATATAAAATATAAAACAAACAAACAGTTTAAAGAAAAAGACTAAAAAGTTCATATAAAAAAATAAAATGGGGGTGGAAATTATGGAAAATAAAGGAATTTTACTTGTATGTAATAAAACAGGCAGACAATTTATTGGAGAGTTTAGAGAGAAAAACGGTTTAAAAGAAGTACATAATTTTTTTATGCTTGATGAAAAAAAAGAAATAAACAATAAAAATTTAGTTCCGTTAAATAATATAGTGACTGCAGAAAACCTTTTACCATGTAGAAAATGTGGAGAAAGGAAAATGGGAAGTTGCAATTGTGCTAAAAAATATGTTGATTGTTCTGAAAATAAATGGAATTTCTCATGCGCTTATTGTAAAGAATTACGAATGTTATCAGAAGGTAAACAAATAAAAGATTTAGTTATAAATGTTACTGAAAAACGTTATGATGACGTGGAACCGCTATTAAATGATTTAGGATTAAAAACAAGGTCATTTAAAAGATATGGATTTGATTGTGATATGTTGTTCATAAACTGTGGAGCACAACATGATGTTAACCATAAAGAGTTGAGAAGTTTTGTTGAGAATGGGGGATCTGTTTATGCATCTGATTTAGCTAGTTCTACAATGATGCAAGCTTTTCCAGAAATTTTCCAATTTCGAGGCAATACTGGTGAAGTTGGGAATGTTAAGGCTGATGTAATAGATCCAGAATTACTAGGTTTAGGATATAAAAATTTTGTTATATTTTTTGATTTAAGTGCATGGTCAGTATTGGATAGTGTTAAAGGAAATATTATTTTGAAGGGGAGTCAAAGAAGCAAATATCCAAATTGTCCCCTTATGGTTTATACAAATTTTGGGCGCGGATATATTTTCTTTACTTGTTTCCATACACATAGTCAAACAAAAGAGAATGAGACTATACTGCTAAAATTATTACTTATGAAACAGTTAGCATTATATACGGGATCAACAGTTAGTGGTATTATGACAGTGTTAGGTCAAAAGCTAAAATAATATTAATATGAATATAGCAATAATTTTAAATAAATGGTATAATAAAATAAATTTGAGGTGAAAATGATGAGTTTAGAAAATATTAAAATAGCAATAGGTTCTGATCATGGAGGTTTCTTGTTGAAAGAACAAGTTAAAGAATATTTATTAACAAAATATCATGTTGAAGATATGGGATGTGAAAGTTTAGATAGTGTTGACTATCCAATATATGCACATAAAGTGGCTCATAAAGTTGCATCAAAAAAGTGTGATTATGGGCTATTGATATGCACAACAGGTGTTGGTATGAGTATAGCTGCTAATAAAACAGAAGGAGTTAGAGCCGTTTTAGCTACAAAACTTGATATGTGTAAAATGAGTAGAGAACATAACAATGCTAATGTTTTATGTTTAGGAGCTAAATATACAAATATTGAGGAAGCAAAAGAATATATAGAAACTTTCCTACACTCACAATTTTCAGGTGGAAGACATGAAAGAAGAGTAAATTTAATTGAGGAGGATAAATAAAATGGGAAAATTAGTAATATTTGATCATCCACTAATTCATCATAAGTTATCAATTATTCGTGATGAATTAACTGGAACAAAAGATTTTAGTGAAACAGTAAAAGAAATAGGAATGCTTATGGCTTATGAAGTAACAAGAGATTTCCCAACGGAAGAATTTAGCACAAAAACTCCTTGTGGAATAGCTAAAACAAAAAAAGTAACAAAACCAGTCGTTATTGTTCCAATACTAAGAGCTGGTTTAGGAATGGTTGATGGCATTAGAAATTTAATTCCAACCGCAAAAGTTGGACATTTAGGCTTATATCGCGATGAAGAAACATTACAACCAAAAGAATATTATAATAAACTTCCTGAAACAACAAAAGACGGATTAGTATTACTAGTTGACCCGATGTTAGCTACTGGTGGTAGTGTGATACATGCATTAAATGTCTTAAAAGCTAAAGGAGTAAAAAATGTCCGTTATGTTGGCTTAGTAGGAGCTCCTGAGGGTGTTGCTAATGTACAAAAACATCATCCAGATATTGATATTTATTTAGCATCTTTAGATGAAAAGTTAAATGAAAACGGATATATTGTTCCAGGATTAGGTGATTGTGGGGACCGTTTATTTGGTACTAAATAACTAAACTATTAATAATTAAATTATAATAGATATAAGAAGGTATATTAATGATAGAATTATATTTGTTAGTTTGGGAATTATTTGCATTTATTGCTGCATTTATGTTTATGTATTATGCTCTTAATGCACTAGACTTTTCAAAATTATTTAAACCAAATAGTACAAGACAAATAAGGATTATAATAACGCTAGTATCAAGTGCGGTTGCTTTTGCTATTTCATTTGGTTTTGGAGAAATTTTAAAATTAATTGCAAATCTTTTTAATTAATTTGTATAAAATTTATCACTTTGTTAATAATAAATACGAGGTGATAAATGTGAAGAAATTAATTAATAATTTAAATAAAGAAAAAGTCCAAAGAGGAGCATTTCTTGGTCTAGTTGTTTTAGTCTTTGCGGTATTTATGTTATCTTTGTTTATTGGTAGTTCAACAGATGAACAAAATCCTCCAGTAGATGAGGGTCAAAATCCACCAATTAATAATAATAACAATAATAACAACAATAATGAAAATAAAGAACCAGAACAAAAAGAACCTGAAAAATATAAAGCTCCATGTGATACATTAAATACGAATATCATTAGACATTTTTATTCATTAGATGATGATCCTGCCACACAAGAGATGTCATTGATTCAAATGGGAACAAGATATCAAACGAGTAAAGGGTTAACTTATAAAAATGATGATGACAAGACTTTTGATGTAACAGCAACACTGTCAGGAACTGTTACTAAGGTGGAAGAGTCTGCATTATATGGTAACATTATTACTATTGATCATGGAAATAATGTGAAATCTGAATATTTAGGTGTATCAAATGTTTTGGTTAAAGTAGGTGATGCGGTCTCTCAAGGTGCAGTGATTGCATCTAGTGGACAAGCTGATTATGACGTGGCATCATCTAATCATGTTCATTTTAGAGTATCTATTGATGGAAAATATGTTGATCCAGAAAATGTGATAGGAACAACTTTAGAAAAAAAATAAAGTTAGGCGAGTAACCTAACTTTTTTATATCGGATATTAATAATATAAAAGCAAGCAAAGGTTTAATCCAATGCTTGTTTTTTTATATTATGTTTAGTTATACTATATTATTCTTTTTGGTGCGATGTTCTCTTAAATTAATTAAATAGATAAATATTTTCTGGATAGGAACATCAGAAATATTGATCATATATTTTTGGAACTTACGTTTTTCATCTTTTGATAGTTTTTTACAGACACATACAGTTAACATACCATTTCTTTCTTCTTGTCCTATAATCTTAATACCTTTAATTAAAGATTTTAATACTTCTGTTTTTCCCGTTAGATATCTAAAGTTATTAATTAATTCATTAGATGTAAAGAAATCTATTAATTTTCCTTTATCTAAAAATAAGACTTTATCAAATAAATAGTTAATTTCATCAATATGATCTGTAACAATGATAACTGTACGAGGATATCTTTGATGATGGTTATATAGAAAGTTGAAGAAGTCATAACGATCCTTGATATCAACTTCAGATACGGGATCATCATAAATAGTAATGTTTGCCATTGAAGCAAGTGAACAAATGCCTATTAAAATATGTTTTTTGTTTTCTTCAAGTGATCCATAAATATGAGAAGGATTAATGTCAAAATGCCTACATAAATTATTAGCATAGAAATTATCCCATTTAGGATAAAGAGTTTCCATATATTTAAAGATTGCATTTATCTTTAGAAATTTAGGGTACGTTGTATCTTTCTTTATGTAGCAAACTCTATTAGATACTTTGCTATTTTTTGAAAGTTTTTCTCCATCGACCCAAATAACTCCGGAAGTTGGATTTACATTCCCCGCAATCATATCTAATAGGGTTTCTTTACCAGAATCACTTTTTCCTAATATCCCATAAATTTTCCTATCAAGAAAATTAAAACTAAAGTTAGAAATAGGCATCATATTATCTGATGTATAAGTTTTTGATATGTTATCGCATAATAAAACAGACATAGTATTCCTCCTTTAGCATAAATATAATTTGATTATTAATTTAAATAGTCATAGTAGTAAATAGGAAAAAATTAATAAATAAGAGTATTTAATTAGGCAAAGAATTTAACAGGATTTCCTATTTTAACTTCTATTTGTCCCTTTGTTAATTCTATTAAATCTTTCTTTAAAGATTCAGTTTTACTTGATTCAACCGAAAGTACTAAAGTTATATTTTCTAAAAATATTTTTTCCTTTTCTTTAAGTTCACTAATTCTTTTTAAGATACGATTATAATTATTGTAGCTGATTGTTATAGTAACATCACAACACTCAACAAGATGTAAAGGTTCAATGTCTTTTACAACAAGTGAAGTTGTTGAGGAATAGGCTCGTACAAGCCCAGATGCTCCTAGTTTGATACCGCCGAAATATCTAGTTACGACAGCTAAACAGTTTGTTAGGTTGTTCTTTTTTAAAACATCTAAAATTACGACACCAGCAGTTTGACTAGGTTCCCCATCGTCACTGCATCTAGCATATTCACCATTAAGTCCAAATACATAAGCATAACAATTATGAGTAGCATCATAGTATTTTTTTCTTATATCAGATAGCTCTTTTTGAGCTTCTTCATTAGAAATTATTGGAATTAATGTACATATAAAAGAACTTTTATTAATTACTTGTTCAGCTACGTATGTTTTATTAATAGTAATCATTATCTTCACCTATATTATTATAACCTAAATTAGAGGAAAATAAAAGCACAAAATGTCGAAAATATATAGAAAAAAATTTAATAATAATATATAATATAACTGGAGTTGGTGATAATATGAATAGTACATGTCAAGATATGCTTAGGAAAGCAAAGGAAATAATGAAAAGAATAATAAACTTAGGTTATGAAGCCTATCTAGTGGGACCTTCAGTTCGTGAAATTAGTCTAAATTTAGACTTTAAAGTGTTAGAAATTTTTACAACAATACCGGAAAACGAGTTTAAAAAAGCATTTGCGGATTATCATATAGATCTTAAAGAAAATGGTGGCATGTCTTTAGGATATTTAAGTCATAAATATCAAATATCATTCCCTCATCAATACAAATTCCAAAGTAAGTTAAAAGTAAAGAAAGTTCAAAAACACTATTCTAAAGCACTAATTGATTTTTTATGTACGAAAGATTATTCTATTGATGCGATGTCAATGAGTTGTAACAATATCGTTTATGACCCTTTTTCTGGAAAAGAAGATATGCGACGTAAAAAGATCAAAACAATATATGTAAGACCTAAAGTATTATATGAAAACGAACCTAAAAAAATTTTGGAATTATTTAAAAGAATTAGTGAAACAGGTTACAAACCGGATGCTATTGTTTTAAATGCTATTAAGAGAAAAGCAAAGAGGGTAAAGGAAATCTCCTTAGAAGATCAAGCTACTCTAATGAGAGATATTCATGATGGTAAGTATTTCAAAAAATGTTTAAAGTATATCTACAAGTCTAAGATATATAAATATTTATATTACTTTAAATCTATTTTATCTATGCGTTGCAAATCGTATAAACATGAAGATTTAGACACTTTTATGGCAATGGGTTTAATTGAGCATAAAACATACGAAGAAGTAGTGGGGAAAGCAACAGGAAATGAGTATGATTTTAGAATGCTTGTTAATCTAGCAATTACTAATCCTAAGCCAGAATACGATGATCTTACACTATTCTCTTATGGTTTAGAAAAGTGTATGAAGGCAAATAGAATTAATTACTTGTTAGGAAAATGTAGGAAAAAAGGACATTACATTAAAAGAAAATATAATAGTTTAAAAGTTAAGAAACCATGTGATTTAGCTTTTAAAGGTGATGATATTTTGAAACTTGCTGATCTAACAACATATGAAGTAAGTATAATCCTTGATGATATTATTTATTCGATTTTAGAAGGAACTTTAGAAAATGAATATAATGCTATCAAAGAAAAAGTTATCCATCGTTTAAGATTACAAGAAGGATTATATAATAATCAAGAAGTAAACAATCAAAATACTCCTAATCCTAATTTAACAGAGTATAATAATTTAAATGCTAATAATATTGAATCTAACAAAAACTTAGATGTGAACAACGGATTAAATATGAAAGGTTTAAATGCAAATATTGATTTAAATAACAACTATAATCAAATTGATTATAATCAGTTTGATTATGATCAGTTTGCGATTATTAAACAAAAACAATTAGAATTAGAAAGCAGATTAAAAGAATTGGAAAATCAAAGCCTTGCAAGAGAATTAGAAATAGAAATTGAAAGGAAAATTAGAGAAAGCGGCGCTTTAAAGGATGTTCATCCTGATGCCAGAGAAGAAACAAAAAGAGCGCTATATCAAACATATTACGAAATGTTAATAAATAGTGACAAATATAAAAGTTTAAATAAGTTTAACTAAAAAATAATTAAAATGATTAAATATATAATCATTTTGTTATAAATCTTTAGCTAGGCTTATATAGGAGGAAATTATGGTAAAGACAATAAAGAACGCTATGATAGGTGAAAATGTTGAAATGTTCTTAAAATTCCAAAACATCCAATTTAAGAAAACACCAAGTAATCAAGATTATGCTAGTGTTATCGGTTTTGATTCAAAGGACTTAATAGATGTTAAAATTTGGAAACTTCCAGCAGAGAGAAAAAACATCTTAAAGAGTGGTGAAATATACTTATGCACAGGAACAATTAAAGAATATCAAGGGAAGAAACAACTAAATATTGATGATTTAAGAGTTGTATTTGATGGTGAAGTTGATGAAAAGCAATTTTTTGAATATGCTCCATTATCAAAAGAAGAATTACAAACAAAGATATCAGCGTATATTAATTCTATAACCAACCCTTTAATTAAAGATATAGTATTAAAAGCAATCAAGAAATATGTGAATGAATATTTCGAATATCCAGCCGCAATGTCGGTTCATCATAACTTTATTAGTGGTTTAGCATATCATACATACTCTATGTTGTGCTTATCAGGACCATATCTAAAGATGTACCCATATCTTAATAAAAACTTAGTATATGCTGGAATTATTCTTCACGACATCGGAAAAGTAAAGGAATTAAGTGGAAGCAAATCTACAACATACACAAAAGAAGGAAATTTATTAGGACATATATCAATAGGTGCTATGATGCTACATGATGTATGCAAAGAATTAAACTGTGAAGATAGCGATGAAGCGTTGGCATTAGAACATATTATATTATCACATCACGGAAAACTTGAATACGGTTCTCCGAAAGAACCAACAATCCCGGAAGCGGCATTAATCTTCTTATTAGATTATGCTGATTCAAGATTTGCGGCACTATCGAAGTTAGTTGATGAAGTCGATAAAGGGGAATATACAGAACCAGTTTTTGCTTTTGATAAAAGAGCGTTTTATATTCCAAAAATAGACTAAAATAAAATAGACTATTAAAATAAAATTAAGAAGAGCAGACAGTAAAAAAAGCATTGTTACTACTGTTCTTTTTTATTGAGTTATAAAGATAAAATTTTAAAAAGTAAAAATACTAAATAAAGAGTTTATAAATAACTTAAAAATTAAGCAAATGCTTAAAAAATAATGGTGTTTTTTTAACAAAAAATTATAAAAAAATTAAAAAAACTACTTTACAAACCAAATCAATTATTATAAAATAATATTGTCCTTGTGAAAGGACATCATATGATATCGTCTACTAAACCCCCTAGTTAGTAGACCCTCTCTTTCTTATTTCCTACTATTATCAAAAGCAAAAGGCCCCTAACAGTAGTTAGAGGTCTTTTGTTTACTATTAATCTGTTATCAAAATTTTATTATTAATATGCGATTAATGAAGGAAATAAAATCATTAATAATTTAAAGAAAAGATGGTATAATAAGCGAATATTAACTAAAAATATGATTATATTTTGAGAAAATAAACTTAATGATTCCAATAAATATCTAGTTTATTGACATATAAGTTTAAAAAAAAGACTTTTAATTACAAAAGCAAATAAAAAGTTGTTTACTTTTATACAGAAAAGTGATATAATATTAATGTTGCAATCAAAGTGAGGGTTTATTTGCGAATAAGTTTAACTCTAACTTATATTCGGCCTCACATGAATAAAAATTATAATATATTTATAATTATTAAATATTATTTTTGATGAAAAAATGTTAGTTTAAGGAGAATGATTTTATGAATGGTTCATCGATTTTAAAGAAAGTATTGCCAGTAATTTTATCAATTGTACTAATTATTGCTATTTTTGGTATAACTAGTGCGATAAAAGCTGGTGGGAATTATTTCCCAAGCGTAACTGATCCTGATGGTGATTACATCAAGATTTCTGATGAGGTATCTATCTCTCGTAAAGAAATTTATGAAGAATTAAAGGCTGGTATTGGCTTAAGTTCTATTATTAACATGGCTAACAAAGAAATTTTAAAGCAAGAAAAGAATGCTGATGGTGTAAGTTTCTTTGATGCAGTTGCTGATGAAGATATCGAAAAAGAAATCGAAATCGCTACATTTGGTGAAGATGCTGATTTAGACCTTGTTGAAGACAAAGACGAAAAGATTCAAGATTTTAAAAATCTTATGTTAACTGGTTATGGTTACAAAACAGATAAAGAAATTGAAGATCATTATCGTTTAGTTCTTGCTAAAGAAGCTTATGCAAAATCATTACTTGAAAAAGATGTTGATGATGAAGACAATGATTTATATATTGAAGATGAAGATATTGAAGACAAATATGAAGACAATTATAGCAAATCATATTATGCGTTCATTATTCCTTTCTCTTCTGAAGAACAAGCTAAAACAGCTTTACAACAATTAGGTGTTGGAATTAAGAATAAGAAATGGATTCATGTATCATTAGAAGAAGTAAAAGAAGGTTCTGGAATTTATGAAACTAAAGAAGGAGAATTATTAACAACTTCTGAAGTTATTGATACATTTATGAAATTATATAGTTTAGTATATGGTTACAAAGCAGAAGACTATAAAAAAGGTACTTATGAAATTAAAGATGGAAAAGTAACTGTTAAAGATGGAGATTATGCTTTAGTAGATGCAAGTGATAAAGCCGCAAATCTTTTAGCTTTAGCTGAAGAAGTAAAAGTTTTATTACAAGCTGAACCAGCAGATAATGCAGGTGCAAAAGCTAAACTTGCTGATGTTGAAAACTTAGTAAAAGAAATCGCAGAATTAGTAGTATTCGCTGATGGAATTAAATCTATTCAAACTAATATCGATGAATTAAAAGAAACTTTAGAAGGAAGTGCTGAAGGATCTGATCCTCTAAAAGGTATAGATGAATTAATTAAGCTTGTTAAAGCATTTGATAGTAAGAAATATTTATTTGATAGTTCTTCTGAAGGTAAATTATTCTATGCATATAAAGATCTAAATGAATATGATTCAAAATTACCAAGTCAATTTAAGAACAACTATACTGAATATGTTCCATATACTGATGGAGATAATAAGGTGAGTGAAAACACATCTGCAGATGCACAAAGTTGGTATTCTGCTTCTGTAGTTTCTGGTACAAATGTTAAATACTTTGTATTAAAAGTTAAAGAAGTTGCAGCTCCAAAATTAGAAGATGTTAAAGCTGAAATTAAAGCTGATTTAATCGATACAAAATTAACTTCTGATTATGTTGAAGAAAAGATGGCTGAATTAAGAGCTAAATATGAATTCAAAGTGTTTGATTCAAAATTAGAGGAAAAATACATTGAAGCTATTTCTGAATATGAAGATGTTGAATATGATAAAACAAGCAAAAAAGAAGGAAATAATGTTGTTCTAACTGTTAAAGGTATGGATGATGTTGATGCTGATGAATTATTTGCATATATGGATAAGGTTTCTGGTGTTGCTACAGCATTAAGTGAATTATCATTTGAAAGATTATTAAATGATAAAGAATTAAATAAATATTATGATGTAACTACTGGTGAATGGCTAGGAGAAGAAGGCGAAGAATTACGCGAAAATATTCTTTTATCAATTGAAAATCAAAGATTATACTTCTTAGCTGGTGCTTATGCTTCATATGGTTATGATCCAAGTACTATGACATGGGAAGAATTCTTAACTGATATCAATGGTGCAAAAGATGAACAAGATTTAGCATTCATTAACTTATACAGTGAAATTAGTGCTGATTATGTTAAAGAAGCTCTTAAATATATTTTAGTTGATGGCGAAGGAAATGACATTGACTATATGAGTACATTAGAAGAAGCAAGTGCTTCTAAAGTTTGGAAAGTTATTTCTGATAGAATGAATGACATTCTTGCTGAAAAATTCACAGTTAATGGTATTCATTTATTAGTTTGTGCTTATGAAACTGTTAATGATGCCGCAAACGCAAATGAAAAAGATTCTAAAGTTACTCCATTAGATCCTAAAAAATGGACTGATGAACAAAAGAAATTAGCTAAAGAATTAATTGAAGAAGTATACTTATATTTACAATGTGCAGAAGGAACATATGCTTCTAAACTTGAAGCTGTTGTTAATGCCTTCAAAGCTGCTCCATATGCTGTTGAAGATGGAAATGGAAACTATGTAGATGTTATTAATACTTCAGGTGAAAAATATGATTATTACTTAGAAGCTGCAGAAGCTAAGATTAATCTTGCAAAATATAAATCTGCTGGTTTATCATTAAAATATGAAAGTTTAGGAACATTCTCAAATGGATCTATGGTTGAATCATTCAATGATGCCGCAAAATCAATTTGGGATAAAGATATGTTAGATAAAGAATATAATAGAGTTACTGTTTATCGTGATGAAACAGAAGGATGCGCAATCGAAACAACATTTGGATATCATTTATATGTTAACTTAAGTAGTACTCCAAACACTGAATTTGATTCAGTAAGTGCAGAAGGTGCAGAAGCTGTTAAATCTGTTCTTCCTTCATTATATGAAATTAGATTATATGCTTTACATCAAGCGTTAGAAGCTGCTGATACAAGTGAATTATCTGAAGAAGAATTAGAAAAATTTGAAGCTTACGAAGAAAAAATTCATGAATTAATCACTGATGATATGAAGAAAGCTTATGAAACATATGCTAAATCAATCATTGATCAATTAACAGGAACATCATATGCTTCACTTGCTCAACAAGAAGATTTAGTTTCATTATTAGAAGGTAAGACAATTAACTCACCTAGTGGTTTAACATTAGAAGATATTAAGAAAATCGTTGAAATTAATAAAGAAAGCATTTATGAAAACACATTATCAGCATTGAAATCTGGTGATGAAAAATTAAATGACTAATTAAGGAGGAAAGTAAAATGAAAAAAGTCATAGCGTTTATACTTGTATTTGTTTTAACTTTCGGTTTATTCGGATGCGAATTAAAAGATAAGAGTAATCCTCAAATCAGTAATCCTGATGCTGTATTAGCAAAATTAGGTGAATATTCAGTTACTAATAGAGAAGTATATAACTACTTAAAAGCACAATATGGTGCAACTGCAATTATCAATTTAGTTGATAACCAATTATTAGCTGAAGAATTAGCTGCAGTAGCAGAAGAAGATGTAAAAGCTGCAATTGATAAAGATTGCTATGGAGAAGAAGAATTATCAGAAACTGAAAAAGCAGAAAAAGAACAAAAATTCTTGGATAATATGTTTATTAGTTATAGTTGTATCGAAACTGACATTTATGGAAAATCAATTATGGCTCAATATGCTTTATCATTAGCTCAAAAAGCATATGCTCAAAAAGCATTAGCTAAAGAAGTTGAAGAACATGATGCAAAATATGCTGAATTTAAAAACTTATCTGAAGAAGAACAAGAAAAAATATTAGAAGAATATAAAAATTTAACTGATGAAGAAAAAGCTGAAACAGAAGAACCTGTATCTGCTCCATACTTTGCTGATTCTAAATATAGTGCTAAATATGCTGAAGATAACTACAGTGAATATAAAGCAATCGTTGTTCCTTTTGATTCTGCTCGTGAAGTTGCAATTGCATTAAGTCAAAAAGGAATCAAAGTTAATGAAAATGGTGTTTGGGCAAATGAAAATGGTGCTCTAACTAACGCTGAAGTTTATGCTAAATTCTTAGAATTATACAAAGATGTATATGCTGAAGATTATAAAGATGAATTTGTTAAAGCTGAAGTTATTAATAAGATTAATGCGAGTGTTGTTACATATTTAACAGATAATATGGAAAAATATTCTGCAGATAGTGAAAATGCTAAATGGTATACTCCTAAAGCATTTGTAGCTGGTGCTGGTAACAAATATGTTTTAATTCTTAAATTAGATGAAAAATTAGTTGATTCATTTGAAGATTTAACTGATGAACAAAAAGATGCTGTAAGAAAACAATATACTGAAGAATTAATTGAAGATACAGTTACTGCTACATATGCATTAACTAAAGTTGCTGAATTACGTAATGAAAAAGGTTTAGTAATTTATGATTCAGTTGTTGAAAATGGTTATATTAATAATCTAACATCTTTAAGTGTATCTTTTGAAAAAACTAAAGATGAAAGTGCTAACTTAGTAGCTAAATACGAAGGTGGAGAAGTTACTGCTGATCAATTATTTGATTTCTTAATCACTCATCAAGGTGCTTCAGGAATTATTGAAAAATTAGCTGAAAAGAAATTATTAACAGATGAAGAAACTAATCCATACTATGTTAATGGCGAATGGAAAGATGCTGAAATGAAGAAAAAAGTTGAAGATGCAATCGAAACTGAAAAGAAAAACTTCAAGAACGGCAACTATGTTAAACAAGGATATGATCCAGCTTCTATGGCATGGGAATTATATATCAAAGCTGCATTCAATGTAGAAAATGAAGAAGAATTAAAAGATGCATTATTATTAGAATTAGTATCAATTGAATATGCTAAATCTATTAATGTTGTTGGATACTTACAAGATAAAGAATTTGTAACTTCTGATGCAGACGTTAAAGAAAGTGTTGTTTGGAAAGCATTATCAGCTGCTATGGAAGCTAAAGCTGCTAAATTATTCAAGGCTGATGTTTGTCAATTAATAATTGCTAAATATGATGCTGAAGGAAATCAAGTTGATCCAGCTGAATGGTCTTCTGAATTAACAGCTGCAGCTAACGAATTAGCTACTCAAGTAGTTAACTATGTTAAAGAATCTACAGGAACTTATACATCTAGATTAAAGAAAGTATCTGAAGCATTTGCATACGCACCAAGTGTTAATGCACCTGCTCAATTTAATGGTCAAGAAGTAGCTTTAACATTAGTAAGTGAAAACGGTAAAGCAACAGTTGAATTATCTAAATTTAAAGAATTAGGATTAACAGTTGCTTATTATAACAATGGAACTATTTCTAACGAAACTAAAGAAAGTATCTATGTTAATGAACCAATTACTGCTAAAATTAAAGAAATCTGGGATCAAGATTTAGAAAAACAAGTTATTGGAAGTAGCGATATTAATGATGTTGACAAAGTTACATTAGTTGAAACTGCTGTTGTTTCTAAATATGGTTATCATGTATTAGTTAACTTAGAAAGTTTACAAGTTACATATGCACATATGGAAACTACATCAACTGGTGATACTACAACTAAGAAATATACTTACATTCCAACATTAGAAGAAATTCGTAAATATTTAAAGAATAGTAAAGATTCATCATTAACACAATCTGTTATTGATTCAATCACTAAATACTATACTCCAGTTGCAAATGAATTAACAGGCGAATACTTCGCATTAGTTATGAAATATGCCGCGATCACAAAAGATATGTCAACATATTCTTGTGAAAAAGTTAGTAAAGATTCTATCTTAAAATATGCAGAATTATTCAATGAATATTCATTTGAAGAGGTATTAGAAGAAGTTACTTCTGAATATGTTTATGTAAAATAATTATGATATGAATTAACACCATCTAAAAGATGGTGTTTTTTTGATTTGGAAATTAGTTTATTTATAATCTTTATTCGTGATAGTATTTTTATTATATATAAAATATTGAAAGAAAAAGAGATTTGTTGTATAATAAATTGTTATATAAATATTAATTACATGAGATGAAATATGAGGAAAATTGATATATCTAATATAATTTTGGAAAGTAAAAGATTACTTATAAGAGGTTGGAAAATAACAGATTTAGATGATTTTTACGAATATGCTAAAGTTCCTGGTGTAGGTGAGATGGCAGGGTGGACACATCATCAATCAAAAGAAGAATCAATGATGATTTTAAAGATGTTTATTGATGGTAAGCATACTTTTGCGGTTATTAGTAAAGATGATAATAAGGTTATTGGATCTATAGGAATAGAAGAAAGTTCTGTAGCTATTGAAAATAAAGAAGGTAAATCTATTGGCTGCGTATTAAATAAGAATTATTGGGGAAAGGGAATAATGGTGGAAGCACTCACTGAAGTGATTAATTATTTATTTACTACTCTAAAGTTAGATTATTTAATATATTCATATTTTGTTTGGAACAAACAATCAAAAAGAGTAATGGAGAAATTAGGGTTTGAGTTTTTAAGAGTAGGATATTTTAAATCTACGGTATTAGATAATAGAAACCCATATGATGATTTTGACTGTAATAATAATATTTATAAAATAGAAGAAACTAATATAAATATTTTATATAATAAACATTTTATATAATAGTAAATGAGGAAAAATAATGAGTAAAGTTAAAGTATGTGTACTTGCGAGCGGTTCAAAAGGAAATATGACATATATTGAATGCGGAAAGAGTAAGATTCTAATTGATGCGGGAATATCTCTTCCTAATGCTATACAGAGAAATAGTGAAATTGATTTAAAAGGGGTAACAGACATCCTTGTTACACACGAACATGGTGATCATGTGGGCTTTTTAGATACGGTTCAAAAAAGAACTAGTGCTAATATTTATATGTCAAAGAAAACTTTTTTAGGATTAAGGCCTAATATAAAAGATAAATTATTAGGGGTAAAATTAGGTTTCATTGAACCAGAAGCTAAATATCGTATTGGTGATGCAGAAGTTTTGACATTTAAGCTAAATCATGATTGTTTGGAAGTGTTAGGATATATTATTATGTATCAAGGGGTTAAGGTTGGCTATTTTACTGATACTGGTATATTCCCTGATAGGTATATTAAGTATTTGTCAGGATTAGATTTACTGATCTTAGAGGCTAATCATAATGTTGAGATGCTAATAAATAGTAATCGTGATATGACATTAAAGAATAGAATATTGAGTCCTGCTGGTCATATTTCTAATCAAAAATGTTATGAGATTTTAAAAGAAGTTTTAAATGAAAAGAATAAGTATGTTGTTTTAGCTCATATTAGCGAAGATTGCAATTCTGAACAATGTTTATACGAAGATATAATAAATAAATTATATAATTATAAAGGTGAAATAATAATAGCCGAACAGTGGAAATCAACAAAGGTGATAGAACTATGATAGATGTTACTTTGATATGTTTAGGTAAAATTAAAGAAAAGTATTTAGTAGAGGCTATTAACGAATATACTAAAAGGATAAAAACATTAGGAAATTTAAATATAATAGAATTAAAAGAAATTAACACTGATGATTCAAATAAGAATTTAGTTGAAGAAGGAAAGAATATTTTAAAAAATATTAATGATAATGATTATGTTATTACTTTAGAAATTTTAGGTAAAGAATTGGATAGCGTTAGTTTTTCAAAATTGATAGAAAATCATTATACATATGATACACGAAAGATGGTTTTTGTTATTGGTTCTAGTTGTGGTCTTTCTGATGAAGTTAAGAATAGAAGCAATTATAAACTAAGTTTTTCAAAAATGACTTTTCCGCATCAGTTGATGAGAGTGATTTTTTTAGAACAATGCTATCGAGCTTTTGCTATTATGAACAATATTAAATATCATAAATAATAAATTACACTGAAATAAGGAGACAAAAAATGGCTTTTGAATTAGTAAGTAAATATACGGGAGCAGGAGATCAACCTAAAGCAATTGAAAAACTTACTGAAGGCATAAATGATGGTGTTTATGCTCAAACATTGTTAGGGGCAACGGGAACAGGTAAGACATTTACAATTGCTAATGTTATTAAAAATACTGGGAAGAAGACAATAGTATTAGCTCATAATAAAACATTAGCTGGTCAATTGTATAGTGAGTTAAAGAGTTTCTTTCCAAACAATCATGTAGAGTACTTTATATCTTATTATGATTATTATCAACCAGAGGCTTATGTTGCTAGTAAAGATTTATATATAGAAAAGGATGCTAGTATTAATGATGATATTGATCAAATGAGGCATAGTGCAGTTAGTAGTTTGTTAACATATGATGATGTTATCGTTGTGGCGAGCGTTTCTTGTATATATGGAATTGGCGACCCAGATGATTATAAAGAAAGTATGCTTGTTTTAAAAGAAGGAATGAGCATCTCAAGAAATGATTTGTTTGAAAAATTAATAAAAATGCAATACACAAGAAATGACTATGATATGTCTCGTGGAACTTTTAGAGTTCGTGGAGATACAGTTGACATTTTTCCAACATATGAAAAAGGTGAGGGAATTAGACTTGAATTTTTTGATGATGAACTAGAAAGAATTAAAATAATTGAAAGTGTTTCTGGAAAAACAATATCATCTAAAAAAATAATTACTATTAATCCTGCAACATTGTTCTCTGTTAATAATGAAAAATTAAAAGAAGCCATTAAAAGAATTAAAGCTGAAATGGAAGAAAGAGTGCAATACTTTGAAGAAAAAAAATTACTTGTAGAGGCAAATAGAATAAAGAAAAGAACTTTATATGATATAGAAATGTTAGAGGAAGTAGGTTACTGTAGTGGGATTGAAAACTATTCTCGTCACTTAAGCTTAAGAGATGAGGGAGAAACCCCCGCAACTCTTTTAGATTTCTTTGGTGATGATTATTTATTAGTAATAGATGAATCTCATGTTACAATACCTCAGGTTAGAGCAATGTATAATGGAGATAGATCTAGAAAAATGAGTCTTGTTGATAATGGATTTAGATTACCATCTGCCCTTGATAATCGCCCTCTAATGTTTGATGAGTTTGAAAGTAAGATTAGACAGGTTATTTTTGTAAGTGCAACACCGAGTGAATATGAGCGCAAAAATGGCGAAATAATTGAACAAATCATTAGACCAACAGGTTTATTAGATCCAGTTATAGATGTAAGACCAATAAATGGTCAAATTGATGATTTAATCAAAGAAATCAGAGAAAGAAAAGCTAAAAATGAAAGAGTTTTGGTTCTTACTTTAACAATCCAAATGAGTGAGGATTTAACAAAATATCTAAAAGATTTAAATTTTAAAGTGGCTTATTTACATTCAGAGATTAAAGCATTAGAAAGACTTGATATAATAAGAGCTTTAAGACAAGGAACATATGATGTTTTAGTAGGAATAAATTTATTAAGGGAAGGGTTAGATATTCCGGAAGTATCATTAATTGCTATTTTAGATGCTGATAAGGAAGGCTTTTTAAGAAGCAATACATCATTAATTCAAATTATTGGTCGTGCTGCTCGTAATGCTAATGGAAAAGTGATTATGTATGCAGATAAAATAACTGATTCAATGAGTTATGCAATTAAAGAAACAAATCGAAGAAGACAAATCCAAAATGAATATAATGTTAATAATAATATAACCCCTAAAACAATATATAAAGATATAAGCGATTCCTTAGTTGTTACTCAAATAGAAAGTGTTGAAAAGAATAATATTAACTTGGAAAATCTTGCTAATATGAGTAACTTAGAAAAGAAAAACCTTATAGCTAAGCTTGAAAAAGAAATGAAAGAAGCCGCAAAAGCATTAAATTTCGAATCAGCTATGGCAATTAGAGACATAATATATGAAATAAAAAGCGGAATGTAGGTAAAATATGGAACATACAAATAATATAAATAATATTAATAAAAAGAAAAAAGTTGTTGTGGGATTAAGTGGTGGCGTTGATAGCGCTGTAGCAGTTATTTTATTACAAGAACAAGGTTATGAAGTAGAAGGAATGTTCATGCGCAATTGGGACTCATTAATGAATAATGATGTTCTGGGAAATCCACATACAATGGATTCTGTTTGTCCACAAGAAGTAGATTATATGGATGCTGTAAAAGTAAGTGAACAACTAGGTATTAAATTACATAGAGTTGATTTTGTATTAGAATACTGGGATAGAGTATTCAGCTATTTCTTAGACGAGTATAAAAACTATCGTACACCTAACCCTGATATTCTTTGCAATAAAGAAATAAAGTTTAAAGCATTTTTAGAAAAAGCAATGGATATGGGATACGATTATATAGCAATGGGACATTATGCAAGAATATCTCATAATCCTTTGAAACTTTATAAGGGATTAGATAATAATAAAGACCAAACATATTTCTTATCACAACTATCAAAAAAACAACTTGAAAGAGCCTTATTCCCAATTGGGCACCTAACAAAAAAAGAAGTAAGAGAAATTGCATTAAAACATGGTTTAGAAGTTGCTAAGAAAAAAGATTCAACTGGAGTTTGTTTTATTGGAGAAAGAAACTTTAAACAATTCTTAGAAAATTACTTACCAGCAAAAAAAGGAAATATGGAAACACTTGATGGAGAAGTTGTAGGGACACATGATGGAATTATGTACTATACAATAGGCCAAAGACATGGACTTGGATTAGGTGGAGAAGGAGACCCTTGGTTTGTTTTAGGAAAAGATGTTCAGAGAAACGTACTACTAGTAGGTCGTGGTGGAAACAACGAATATTTATACTCTAATAGATGCATAGTTTCTAAAATAAACTGGCTAGGAGAAGATTTTGATGAAAGAGATATAAATGTTAAATTTAGATATCGTAGTCAAGATATTCCTGCTCATATTAAAAACTTAAAAGATGGAAGATTTGAAATCTTCTATCCTCAAATGTTTAAAGCAGTAACACCAGGTCAAGCGGCAGTCTTTTATGATGGTGATGAAATGCTTGGTGGCTCTACAATTGATGAAGTTTTTATGAATGATGAAAAGCGTAGATATTAATAAATTATAAAATCTAGAATATATAATATAAAGATATAATATATAAACACATAATAAAATATATAATTTAGAAAGAGATAGTATGGAAATAGTTAGAGGAAAAGTATTAAAGATATTATTTAAAAATGAAGAGAATGGTTATGCAGTTTTAAAAATAAAACTTGATTTTTCTTCAAAAAACATGAAAAAATACGAAGATTATTTGTATAGTAATATTCTAACAGTTACATCAGTATTTGATACTTTTCCGTTTGAGGGAGAGGAGTTAGAGTTTACAGGAGAATTTGAAATTAATAAATACGGAACACAGTTAAAAGCAAGTTCATTTAAACGAATTAATAAAGAATCTAAAGAAGCTGTTATCTCATATTTATCAAGTGATTTGTTTCCTGGTATTGGAGTTGTGTTAGCTAAAAAAATATTCGATACTTTAGGAAAAGATTGTTTAGAAAAGATTAGAAAAAGCCCTGTATTGCTTGATAAAGTAGAAGGACTAAGCGATATTCATAAAGATACAATAATTAAAAATTTAGAAGAAAACAAGAAAAAAGAAGATGATATTGTCAGCTTTATGCAAATGGGATTTACAATTGCAATGGCTAGGAAAATTGTAACAACTCTTACTAATAAACAAATAGGTGAATGTAAGGTGAATCCATATTTGTTGATTGATAAAGTTGATGGCTTAGGGTTTATAAAAGTTGATACCGTAGCTTTAAAGATGGGTATTAGAAGAGATGATCCTGTAAGATTAAAAGCTTGCGTAATGTTTTATTTAAAAGAATATACTTTTGAGACAGGAAACTGTTATGTTGATAAAGATTATCTATTTAGTCAAATAGAAAAATCTCTAGAAAAAGAAAATAATCAAATATCAAAAGAAGACTTTGATAATATAATATTATCACTACTAACCGACGGAAAAATTATTCTTGAGAACAATGATATATATGAATATTACATTTATGAAGCCGAAGGGAAATTAGCTTCTAATTTAGCATCTAGAGTAATAAATAATTTAACTAAACAAGTGGTTACAAAAGCAAAACTAACAAAAGCCTTAAATACAGTAAAGAAGATTAATAACATTGAATATAGCGAGTTACAAGAAATAGCTATTAGGAAAGCTTTTGAAAATAACATCCTAGTAATTACTGGTGGTCCAGGAACAGGTAAAACCACAATTATAAAAGGTATATTAGAAGTTTATAAAATCTTAAACAAAAAACTTGAAGATGTATATTTACTTGCACCAACAGGAAGAGCCGGTAAAAGAATGACTGAAGTAACTGGAGTTCAAGCCCAAACGATTCATAAGTTTTTAGGATATAACGGAAAAGATTTTAGGTTTGGAGAAAACGATCAGTTATCCGCTAATTTAATAATCGTTGATGAAATGTCAATGGTAGATATTCTTTTAGCTTCAAGATTATTAAATGCAATTCCTATCGATACAAAGGTGATTATTGTTGGGGATGTAGACCAAATCCCTTCAGTTGCTCCTGGTGATGTATTATTAGATATAATAAAATCGAAAGAAATTGAAACAATAAAATTAGATAAAATCCATAGACAAGTAAGTGATTCTAGTATAATAATATTAGCTCACCAAATAAATGAAGGAACAATTCCTGAAGATATTTTAGAAAAACAAAAAGATCGAAGTTTCACTTATATGATTAATGAAAATGATATCTTAAATTCTTTAAAGACAATTGTGAAAAAAGGAATAACTCAAAATATGAGTCTGCAAAAAGATATTCAAATTCTTGCACCGATGTATAGAGGAATATTAGGAATAGATAATATAAATAATGTTATTCAAGAAGAATTTAATCCATATGATCCTGAAAAAGGAGAAGTGAAACATTTTAATAACATATTTAGAATTAATGATAAAGTAATTCAATTAGTTAATCGAAATGAAGATAATATTATGAATGGGGATATTGGTGAGGTAGATTCATTTATATACAATGAAAATCAAATAACTGGAATGAATGTGAAATTTGATTCAGGAATAGTATCTTATGATAAGGAATCATATGAACAGTTAAAACTTGCATATGCAATTTCAATCCATAAATCACAAGGTAGTGAGTTTTACACAACGATAATTCCATTCACAAAAAGATATAATATAATGTTAAAGAAAAGATTATATTATACTGCAATAACAAGAGCAAAATCATACCTAATAATGCTAGGAGATGTGGATGCTTTAAATCTTGCATGCAAGAATACTAATTACTTTAGAAACACAAAACTAAAAGAAAAGATAATTGATAATATAAAGAATAAATCAAGTATATAATTAGTTTATTTGGGAATAATAATATAAACTAAGGATGGTGAATTTAATGAAAAAAGCATTATCATTTATGCTTATTGGAGCATGTACATATGGTATTTTTACTGCATTAACTAATAATTCTTCATTGGTTTGTAAACATATCAAAAGAATGAAAAAGTGCGGTATGGAGGCTTGTAATAAAATAAAAGCTATGTTTTAGTTTAAATAAATAAGGACTAACTATTTAATATGAAAGTTAGTCCTTTTATTATCTTTATTTGTTTGTAATGGAATGATGTATACAAAGGTATACCTTTATAAACTTCCACTTTTTTACATTATACTATAAAAATAAATACATTTCAATTAAAAAACATTATTATTTTTAAAATAATATACAATTCATAAAGGTATAGAATTACATACATGTGGAGGCAGTATATGTACGATAGTTATTTTGCAAATGTAAACAATTTTTATAAGGTTAAAGTGAATTATGGCAAAGAAGATTGTGTAAGAGAATTAAAAAAGAAATTATCTTATTTAGGAGGAATTGATAGAAAATTTTTAAGTACAATTTTAAATAACTCAATTTCTGATTTTGACTATTATTACTATTACGTTCCTGTATATTATATGAATGTGTTGGTTAAATATACATGGAATTATGTTGATTATAAAAAATACGAAGGCAACGAAATTACTTTAAACGTAAAAGAAGAAGGAACAAATAGTAAATTAGAAAGGCATAAAGGATTATTTTATTATGGGATGACCCTGGATGCAAATTATGATACTTTTATAGGAAGTGACTCTTATAAGTTCACAAAAATAAATTTGCCATCCAATTTAGAGCATAATATTTATTCAAGCAGTTGTATTAAAAGAGTGGATTATGTTGCGGATGAGTGCGCAATTAATCCTGATAGGAATGAAAAAGAAATTTTAAGTTATACTTGTGATGTCTATTTTGTCCCTATAGTTAGAATTATTTATTATTATAATGGCTATAAGTATGAAGCAATTGGAAACTTGCATAATGGTGATGTGGGATATGAATATGTTATGGATAAAAATATAAGTAATATATTACATAAGAAACATAAGATAATAAAAGTTATAAATATAATTATGAGAATTATATTAATTTCAACAATCCCATTATCTTTTGTTAATTGTTATTATAGTGATAGAACTATTCTATCGTTATTACTAATAATTGTATGTATTCCTGTAGTTGTTGGTTTAATGACACTATCTATATATTTTACAGAATATAAGTCGCTGGAAGATGAATATTCTCTATCAAAGAAGTTTGGAAATAAATTAGCAAATAAAAGAATATTTTGGTCAGTATTAATATTAATAGCAATATTATTCATCATATACAAACTAGTGAGATTTTTTTATAGGATATAATAGTTATTTCATTATTTATATAGTCAAGAAAATAATATAGATGAATAATTCTAAAAAAGAGAAAGGACAACGTTTTATGGATAAATTAAAGAAAACAAGAACAATCATTATCATGGCATGCTTTGGATTATTAATACTAATTTGTTTGCTTATATTTGTAGGGACTAGTACTGAAGTTGAAATAGTTGATGAGAGGTTCGGATGTGGCTGCAGTGGAGCTGTTGTGTCATTGTTGTTCGCAGAACAAACAGGAATAAAGTTTGAAGGCGAGCTTATAGAAGGTGAATGGTATCCATTTTTATTTGGTCTAGAAATGATCGCACCAAATTGTATGTCTCCTGTGGTATGTGGTGTGAGTCTCTTTGCTGGGAGTTTGGTAAGTTCAGAAGGACATAAGTCCTATCATCCACATTCTTCTGAAGGAACTGATGTAATAATTATTGATTCGAACGTAGAAGAAGGGGTAGATTATAAAATAAAAGAGATATTTTATACGTTGGAGGATAGAAAAGGAAATACGAGAACAAATACTGATTTCAATAATTTGCTGAATGAAGATGGTTTATGGGGAGATATAAGAATCGAAGCATTATCCTTGGCAGGTATAAATAAATACAAATTCTCTTTAGGAATAATTATTGATATAGAGGTTTTTAATGACTGTAATCTAGACATAGAATTTGCAATAAAGGAAAAGATGCCCATACATGATATACAATATACAGTATCGGAGAAAACGTCTGGTTATTATGAAAAAGGCACACATAGTATTGAGGTAATTATAAAAAATATAGATTATTTAAAATCAAGATACGATCTAAGTGTTTCAAAGAAAGAAATAACTGGAACAAAAAAATATTTTATAAAGGGGTAAATATTTATGAAAAGAAAGAATATTATTATAATGTTTTTCTTATTCTGTTTTTTAATACTCTGTTTGTTAGGATGTAGAGTCGGGAGTAACAGTTGTGAATTTCAAGGATTACTATCTAACAAATTAATAAATATTCCCAGAAGTTGCTATGAATATGATTATGAAAAACATGAGTTTGATGTAAATAGTGATGATATTGAGTTAACCGGAATAAACGTTATGGCAAATAGTGATGGTAACGGAGAAAATGGACATATAACAGCACGTGTGGGGCTAAGATTAAATTATTTTGATATTGATGAAGTAGCATTTAGTGTAAGAGTTTATGATAATAATGAAATGGTAGGAGAGGTATATATAATAAGAAGTGAAGAACAAATATATGAAGTTTCAAAAGAGAAAAAGGAATATGAAGTTTACTTCAATATCCCAGTGAAAAAATATAATAATGGTGATTATTATTTAGAAATATTTGATTTAAAGGTTTACAGTAGGTACTAAGAATGAAAAAAATAGTTTTTGTTATAATTGGAATTTTAGTAAGTTATTTAAGTGGATGTGTTGAAAATTCAGCAGAAAGTGATGAGGATTATCAATATGTAAATTATGAAATTACAGAGGTAAAATATGAAACCGTGCATGGAGTATGGGACAATAGCAATTTAACTGAAATGATAGATTACTATTATTATAATGAAATAGAAAAAGTGGATATTGATATTACAATGAAATTTTATGCTTATGATAAATTCACAATTGCTGAGTTAAAAGGTAAAATGGGCATCACTAATGTAAGTTCTAAAGGATTTAGTTATCAAAATGTTAGTGCAAATCTAAATCCAAAAGTAGAAGGATATGAAATGGGTGATCATGAGATTAAATTAAAAGCAAAGGACATATGTTTTTACGATGAATATAACAGGTATAAAAAAATAGAAAGAAAAAATGTAAAATTAATTTTAGAATTAAATTTAAGAAAATATAATTTAAAATAATATAATTTTAAAATATTACTAGGAAGGAGCAGTTATGTATCCAGTAATAGATTTAGGAAAAATTAAAATACCCTCATATGTTATTCTAATCATTATTGGAATGATAGGGTATACGATAACTACCATAAACTTGTTAGAAAAAAAAGAAAAATATAAGATGAAAACAACAAATAAATTATTAATTTTATCAATATTTAGTTTTATAATTTTATATTTTACAGCTTTTATAATGAATTCATTATTTCATTCTATAGAGAAAGGTGAAATTGTGATCGGAGGAATAACTTGGTTAGGAGGAGTCATTTTAACTTTTCCAATAACTATATATTTAATACATAAATATATTCCAGAATTAAGAGGGAAAGCTATAAATACTTTTAGTCTAATGATTCCAGGAATTGTCCTTGCTCATGGATTTGGTAGAATAGGATGTTTTTTAGGAGGTTGTTGTTTTGGTGAAGTAACAAATTTAGGCTTGGGTGTTGTATTCCCAGAAGGAAGTCCTGCAGCAAAAATGTATCCAGCACCAGACGGAAATAGTTTATCTATAATACCAACACAACTATATGAAGCAATATTTGAATTTGTACTATTTATCATAATGATTGCTACTCTAAAAAAAAATAAATACAAGAATATAGAAATATATGGAATTGCTTATGGTGTATTTAGGTTTATTTTAGAATTTTTTAGAGGTGATGATAGAGGAACAACAGGACTATATTTATCACCATCGCAATTGATGAGTATAATATTAATAATTATAGCATTATTAATAATACTTTATAAGAAAGGAAAAATATTTAAGAAAATCACTTTAAAGATAAAAAGCAAAATGAATGATAATAAGCAAAAATTTGATGACGAAGTGATAAATAAGTTAGAGGAGTGTTTTGAGCTTGTAAAGAAAGGAATTTTAACAGAAGACGAGTATCAAAAAATTAAAGAGAAAATAATAAATGATATATAAAAAACAATACGAATGACTATAAATAATAAGCATTATCATTTATGCTTATTGGAGCATGTACATATGGTATTTTTATTGCATTAACTAATAATTCTTTATTGGTTTGTAAACATATCAAAAGAAGGAAAAAGTGCGGTATGGAGGCTTGTAATAAAATAAAAGCTATGTTTTAGTTTAAATAAATAAGGACTAACTATTAAATATGAAAGTTAGTCCTTTTATTATTTTTATTTGTTTGTAATGGAATGATGTATACAAAGGCATATTGTAATGGAGCAATAGAAGATTGGTGCAATATTTCATTCAGTACTAAATATTCTAATCCTATGTATTATGTAAAACACTTCAATATGTTAGATGAAAACAAAGAATGGTATGAAGTAATAAGTATAACAATTCCAGATAGTGTTACATATATAGGAAGTGGTGTATTTGCAGACTGCACAAGTTTAACTATATATTGTGAAACAGATTCAAAACCATATGGGTGGGATGATGATCGGAACATATCTAATTGCCCAGTAGTATGGGTTATAAGGAATAATAATATATTGAGTTTAAAAATATTATAATAAATTTGACTTTATTAGGAATTTTAGTAAAATAATAATAACTGTATAAGATTAATATTGATAAGCAAAAGGAGAAGAAAATGAAAAAAATAATAAATTTGATTGAAAAAGGAAAAGACAAAGAACTTTTATCTATTTATCATGCTACAGCGTATAAGAGATTTTTTCTAAATCTTATATCTTTAGTATTAGTTGTAATCGGATTAAGTATTTATTCAGAAAACGAGGAAAATGTTATATTCCTTATTATTTCATTAGTCGTATCTTTAATAATTATGATAGTTACATTACGTGGTTATCCAATTGGGTCAAGAAAACTTATTGGTGAGTATTTCAAGAAAAAATATGCAACTCCATCTGAAAGAAATAATACTAGTTTAAAATTAAGATATTATATTAGTAAAGCAGAAAAAGAAATAAATGGTAAAGATGGTAATTATGCATTTGAATCATTTGTAGATTGCTTAGGAATTATTATTTTTGTAATGAATTATATAATCAATCTAATAGTATTTTTAGTTGTGGAAGTAATGCTAATAATGTTATGGTTATTTGGTGTTATCATTGGTGGATTAATATCTCTCATTGCACCTAACTTTGGAAGAATTATTATGAATAAAGCAGGTGACTTAGGTAAAGTGGTAGTAAATGGAATTGCTAGATTATACTTTAAAGCCTTTACAACAAAAAATGAAAATGTATTATCAGGCATAAAGAGTGATATTGAGGAATATAAGTATAAACATAGTCCAGAGACAATGAGTGATACATATGCTGAGCCTTATTTAACTAATTATGTTTCTTTAGGATATATTTCCATACCATCATATGTTAGGTGGAGAAGTACCCCTCAGTTAAGTGTGGTTGGATCAAACATATCTGTTAAAGGTGAAATAGAAATAGACCTTGAAACAATTACCGTTTCTGGTGAAAATGAAATATTAAATAATATTGAAAAACAAATAGAAAGAAATCTTGAAGTTGGAATAAATAGGTATTATGAAAAATATGTAAATGCTAAAAAAGTAACAATTGATATTGAAATAGATGTATATAGATAATATAAATAAATAGGACGAGATTCTCGTACTATTTTTATATTAAAAAACTGTCGGGAATTACTATGGGAAAATAAAATATGACTATTATATTTATTCATAATGGAATATTTGTTATTGGATGTGGAGATACAACGGAATATAATATTTATCATGATAATTTAGATAATGCCACATGTGATAATCCAATAAGTTATAATAAAAAAACAGAAACATTCAAGTTAAAAGCTCCTGTTCATAATAATTTTAAATTTTTAGGTTGGACATATGAAGGACAAGAAGAACCAATAAAGAATGTTAAGATTGAAAAAGGATCAACTGGAGATAAGATATTCAAAGCAAACTGGCTAGTATTAGATTTAAAGAAAGTCGATAATGAATATCAAGTAATTAGTTTATTAGATAAAAGTGTAGAAGAGGTTGTTATAATAGAACAATTTGATGGGATAAAGATAACAAGTATAGGAGTTAATGCCTTTTCAGGATGTACAAGTTTAACTATATATTGTGAAACAGATTCAAAACCATATGGGTGGGATGATAATTGGAACATATCTGAATGCCCTGTAGTATGGAGTTATAAAGAATAACAGAATATTTATAATTTTTATAATAAATAATTAAGGTTAATTTCGAGAATATATTATGATATTTGTCAAGTAGACAGTAATAAAAATAATTAATAAACTAAGGCTTGATTTCGATATTCTATCGGAGTTAAGCCTTTTATTTTTAATAAATAAAATAAATAACCTAATTTCAAGATAATATATAAGTAGAATAACCTAAATTATAAAATATATATTATGGAAAAATATATAATATGAAAAAATATGAAATAGGAAGGAGAAGAAAATGGGAGATTTATTAACTAATGTAAAAGAAATTATATTGAAGGTTTTAGAATTCCTAAAGTCAAAAAAAGGTAAAACAGTTGGTATAGCTTTTCTCGTTTTATTGTTGTTTTCGGGAGGTTTGATCATTAATGCAAGCAATAAGGATACTAATCTAGAAAACGTTGTGAATAACGAAAATAATTTAGAGGATTTAGGAATAGGAGTAATTGCGGTGGAGATATTAGGAGAAGTAAGAAATCCGGGAATATATTATATGAATGAAAATGATAGAGTAAGTGATGTTATTAGGGTATCAGGAGGTTTAACAAACAAAGGAACAACAGAGGGAGTTAATATAGCTATTAAGGTCTCTGATGGGTTAAAAGTTTATATTCCTAAAAAGAATGATAATAGTATTACTTTGATATCTTTAAATACTTGTAGTGATGAAATTTTAGAAGAATTATTAACAGATATTATAGGTAGCACTAAGGCTAAAGCTGTTGTGAAATATAGGAAAAACAATGGCTATTTTTCTAGTGTTGAAGATATACTAAAAGTAAGTGGGATAACAGAGAGTGTATATAGCAAAGTTAAAGAATACCTTATTTTATAATAAGATTATTAATAATTTCTTTATTATTGCATTTGCAATATTATTATTAAGTGTTTCTTTAGATTATTATTTAGTGTTTATTATACTATTTGGGTATTTAACATATTTATATATTAAGAAAAAAGACATATTCAAATATACATTGATCATATTATGTATATATATAGTGTTTTTAGTTATAAGAAGATTATTATATTATGATCAAAGTTTAGATTCTTTTGAGGGTATTGTTAAAAGTATTGAAGAAAAAGATTATTATAATAAAATAACAATTACTAATTACTTTAAAAATGTAATAATAAATGATTATGAATTTTTGGATATTTCTATTGGGGATAGAATATTTGTTAGGGGAATCAATAAAAAGATTGAAAGTATTCAAAATGAATATGAGTTTAATTATTATAATTATTTAATGAGTAAAAATACAATATCAATTATTAAAGCAGAAACAATAGATATATTAGATGATTGTTTTAATATATTTTCTATTAGAAAGTATTTATATAATTATTTAGATAATTATTTTTCTAAAGATTCTATAAGTTATATAAAAGGTTTTGTTTTTGGTGATACAAAAAGTTTAGATGAAGATATAGTAAATAGTTTATCTATAAATGGCATTTCACATTTGTTTGCAATATCTGGATTACATGTAACTATAATAATAGGATTTATAGAAAAAGGTTTAAACAAAACTAAGTTACAGGATAAAACTAAAGAGAATATAATGATTGTATTATTAAGTTTATATTTAGTTTTAACCTATTTTGCAATATCGGTTATTAGAGCAGTTGTAATGTATTTTCTGAAAGTATTTAATAAGAGATTTGATTTAAAATTATCTTCAATAGACATATTATCAATAGTCTTTATAATATATGTAATGTATAATCCAGACATAATGTACAATATTAGCTTTCAATTAAGCTTTAGTGCAAGTTTCTTTATTATTTTATTCTCATCATCTTTTAAGTTAAGAAAGATAGAAGAAAAGAATAAGTTATTATCTTTATTGTTAACTACATTATTTGTTCAAATAATGACATTACCTTTTACAGTCAATATTAATAATAGTTATAATATATTATCTCCATTCACAAATATAATATTTATTAATTTGGTGACTTTTGTGATACTACCATTTTCATTTGTTTTGGTGGGGTTTCCCATCTTTGATTTTATATATGAAAATGTAATTAATTTCTTTACTTACTTAAATAGTTTCTTTAGTGAGCATCTTAGTATAAATATAGATATGCCAGAAATGAATTATATTGAGATAATTATCTTTTATATAGTTATGTTTATGATGCTTTCTTTAATAAATAACAAACCAAAGCATAAGATAATAAAGATAATAACGTGTGTGATATTTATGTTTACTTATTACAATAAAGCTAATTTAAATATTTATGGTAAAGTAACATTTTTAAATTTAATAGAAGGAGATTCAATAGTTATCGATTTGCCATTAAACAATGGTGTTGTAGTAATAGATACTGGAACTGGGGTAAATAGTGCTGTTACTAGTTATTTAAAAGCATCCGGAATAAAGAAAATAGACTATTTAGTGATAACCCATAGTCATTCAGATCATAATGGAGAAGCAAAAGAAATTATTAATGAATTAAAAGTAACAAATATTATTAAAAGTGCATATGATAATAATAGATATAGTAATAATGATATAAGAATGACAAAAGGAGATACATTTAAAATAAATAATTATGAATTTATAGTTTTAAATCCAGATAATAAAAGTTCTAATGAAAATGATA
This sequence comes from Bacilli bacterium, assembly GCA_045577945.1. Taxonomy (GTDB): domain Bacteria; phylum Bacillota_I; class Bacilli_A; order ML615J-28; family CAG-698; genus CAG-698. The sequence goes on from JAZNJG010000171.1 coordinate 35,737, forward strand.
ATAGTATAGTAATCTATAGTAAATTAGGTAATTTAGGATATATATTTCTAGCAGATGTAACAAAAGAAATCGAAGAGAAAATGTTAAAAGATATTATAAATAATAATTTAGAGATTGATGTTGTGAAAGCTGCTCATCATGGATCTAACACCTCCACAAGTTCTATCTTTTATAAAACAATAAATCCAGATTATACCATTATTGAAACAGGAAGAGTTACTAAATATGGGTTTCCTCATAAAGAAACTATCAATACTTTATCTTTATATACT
>JAZNJG010000172.1:0-18503 GCA_045577945.1 Bacilli bacterium
AAATATTTCCTTAGTATTAAAGGTCATATAGAAAACAATACTGATTACTATGAAGAAAACAATAAAAACTATTCTATTGATTGTGAATTAATATTACAAAAGTCAATTAAAACTATTAAAATAGGACATAAAATAGAAATTATCGAAGTTTATGATGATTATGTTGAATTACTAATTGACAATGAGAAACAGATTACATTAAAGCCTAATGAAACTAAGTTTATTGTTTCTAAAAATCAAGTGAGTGGTAATAATGAAAACTTTAAAATCGACAAAGAGATTTTGTATGTAGAACTTTCAGAGATAGATTTTAGTAAACTAAATCATCTTCAAAATTATAAGGATTATAAAGTTCAAATAGATGAAAACATTAGTAAACTTAAATACTTACTGTCTAATCAAAAATCATATTTTGAGATTCAAAAGACTCTCAAAACTTTATTATTCAAACTAACCGATTCAAACTATAATAATAGAATTAAGAGTTTAAATAATATTGAAGCAATTAATGAAATAGAAAAACTAATACCTTACAAAGAAATAATAGAAGAGACTATCAATTGTATTAATTTATTCAAAATAGAAAACGATAAAATTATTAAGGCAATTATAACGAAGAAATCTTTTGATATTAGAGACTTTAAATTATTATCAGATTATTTATACCATCTTGCTGAATGTCGCTCCTCTTATGACAGTATTCCTTTTAACATTTTAGAAGACTTCCTTGACGTAGTATTAAATAGTAATGAATTTGAATCTGATTATGACTATACGTTGCTTAATTATTATTTAACTATAATAGTATCACGTCATAGATATTATTTCAATCATGCATACATTGCCCATAGATTAGCTTTTAATATTAAGTATATTTCCTTAGAAGAATTTAGCAAACATGAATTATATAATATGATGATGGCTGCAGGTGATCTTCTTTTAATGCAATATAAACGTAAAGATGCTATGGAATGTTATTATGAGGCAAGCAATATAGCATTAGCAAATAATGATATTCTCAATTCCGCTTATGCTTTACAAAAATACTATCGCATAAACAGTCAATTTCCTGTTAACTTAAAAATTAATCCTGATATCAATCAAATTAATAAAACATATAAGGAACATGCACCAATTGTCCTTTCGGGAATCAACTATAAAGGACTAAAAATTGATGAAGTGGAATTTACTGATAAATTTATTAGCAATTATAAATATGTTATGATGTCTGTTGAGAATGAAATTGACATTGTTGGGGATTTACATACTCCATACCAAAGGTGGAATTTAATGCAAAAATATTATTTAGAAATGTTTGATATAGCATGGAAAACTCCAAAACAAATGAATCCTAAAATTATGTTTGATTAGTTAGGAGGTTAAGATGAAGAAAAATGCTGATTATGCTATAGCTTTAAAAGTAAGAAAAGCTAAACCAAACGAAAAGTTCGACGAATCTTGCACTAAGTTTTATGGTGCCCCAACACTTCCTGAGTCTTTAGTTAATAGTTATCCTGATGATTGTATTTTCTTTCTTCAAATAAATTGTAAGGATTTAGAAAAATTAGATCCTGATAATCGACTACCACACGATGGATATTTATATTTCTTCCTAGATGCTGAAATGTATCCTAGTGACTATCTGTATATTTTAGTTGATCATACTCTTGAAGAGCCTAAATATATAATAAATGATTTTAATAAAAACTCTCCTATAAGCGATGGATTAAATGATCCTTATATAGTAACTTTTGAAAAAGTAGATGCCAACTATTCAGGCACTAAATTACTAGGTTATCCTAGTAATTATGTTGATGAATACGATGATAAACCGGGACTTTTGTTACAATATGATCCATTGGATTTTGATGTACCATTCCTTTCTACTTGTGATGGTTATGCTTTTGTGTTTTTTGGGAAAACTAATAAAACAAAATTCTCTCACGCAACATATGAAGTTGTGAGTTCCTAGATATTTTATATAAAATAAGCCTCATCTTACATTGTAAGGTGAGTTTTTATTTATACAGATATAAATAATAATTGTTTATATTTTAGCTTTTTGCTATAATTAATTGTAATCTTGTAAATAAGGGGTTTAAATTATGAAAAAATTACTTTTAAAGTCTGATTGGTCAAAAGACGAATTAGAATCTATGGATTCATATTATAATGATGATAACATAAGTGAACTTATGGAAGTGGATAATAACACTATCATTAAGTTTATTAACGCTTGTGAGAATCTTTTAGGATATTGCATTTCTAAAATCAATTTGAATTTCTATTTACTTGAAGAATCTTTTGATGCTACTTGGATGTTTGATATAAATAATTTAGATTATTATGATAAACTTATTGAATTAACTAATTATTTTTCATTTAATGATTCGTCATTAGCCTATTTTATAGGTGATTATTTTAAAAATAATAACGATAATTTTAACGCTCTAAAGTATTATAACTTAGTTTTCAAAAAAGGATTTAATTTATGTAATGATAACTATTATGATTCTTTAGTAAATTATTTGGACCTATTAAATACAAATCCCTGTGAAATACTAAAAGAACTAATCAGTTCTTCTCCTATCGATAATGAATATAGTGTAGATTTTATTAATACATATTTACTATTGATTATTAACTTAGAAAAATATTCTGATGAGTATTTGAATTATATCAATGATGCTATTAAAATTGCTATTCCTGTCGTTAGAAAGCATCAAGAATTCACAAAAGATAGTTCTTCTATTTCTGATACTGATGAGGAAAGGGATTTATGTGAATTATTATCTTTAAAACTAGAATATTATGTTGAGAAAAGAAATTACACCAAAGCATTTAATATTTATAATCAATTAACTGAAGAAATTGGTAAATCGGATTGTATGAGATATTATCATGCTAGAAATAAATATTACCAACAAATGCTTGAATATATGAGTTACGATTATCCTGAACTAAAATTTTTTGAAGATATTGGTTATTATAAATTTAAAGTCATATATAATTCTTCTTTAAATTTAAATGACTATATCACTTTAGAGAAAAATGACGGCATGACTTTTAAATTTAAAATAATTTATATTTATGAAGACGAATATACAATAGTTCCTATTTTGCCTCTTCTTGGAGAAGGTGGAAGAATGACGCTTAGATTACTGATGGAAGACAATAATATCTATTTAAAGAATATATTAAGTCATTAGAAATAATAACACTTAATAATTTTTTGTTATTCCATTATAATTGTTATTTTTCACAAAAAATGTTATAATAAATTGTTACTTATCTTATTATGAAGGAGATATTATGACTATATTAGAGTTTTTAATTCCAAAAGGATCTACACATTTTATAGAATATGATTCCACTGTCAGACAAGCATTAGAAAAATTTGATTATCATAAATTTAGTGTCGTTCCTCTAATTGATAAAGAAGGAAAATATATGGGAACAATTTCTGAGGGTGATTTACTGAGATTCATTAAAAACACATATAATTTTGATATTACTAAAGCAGAAAACACTTCAATCATTGAAATTGAAAAGTATAGACCATATATGGGATTATCAATTAATACACCTATAGAAGAAATAATATCATTATCTTTAGATCAGAATTTCATCCCTTTAGTTGATGATCGAGGAATGTATATTGGTATAATAAAAAGAAAAGATATAATAAAATACATTTATAAATATTCTAATTAATATTTAATTTACCAAAACAGAAATGTATCTGTTTTGGTTTTCTTTTTATTAAAATATTTTTACTTTTCATTAACTAATAATTATGCTATAATTTTAAAGAAGGAGATTATTAATTATGGAAATAAAAAAAGAATATAAAAATATTTTAGATTTTGCAAAAAAAATTTTAGAAATTCCTAGTCCAAGCGGATTCACACACAAAGCTATTTCTTTTCTAAAAGATGAATCTGAAAAAAGAAAACTTAATTATGAGGTTCTTAATTCTGGTTCTTTTGTTATTACAATAAAAGGTCAAACTGATTATACAATTGGTTTCTGCGCTCATGTCGACACTTTAGGAGGAATTATTAATTGCATTAAAAGCAATGGTACTCTTGGTTTTGATGTATTAGGCGGTCCTGTTCTACCTACATATGATGGTGAATATTGTGAAATTCATACTAGAACTGGAAAAGTTTATACTGGTACTTTTCTTTCTAATGCTCCTGCAGTACATGTTTATAGTAATTCAAGAACTCTAGAAAGAACTAAGGAAAATATGCATGTTCGCCTAGATGAACTTGTTCATAATAAACAAGATGTTCTTGACTTAGGTATTGCTAATGGTGATTTTATTGCTTTAGATCCAAAGACTACAATTACTGAAAGTGGATTCATTAAATCAAGATTTTTAGATGATAAACTATCTGTCGGCATTTTATTCGGATTAATCGACTATTTGAAAGATAATAATATCGTTCCAAAAGCTAATTTAAAGATTGTCTTTTCAGTATATGAAGAGGTTGGATTTGGAACTGCATACTTTCCTCAAGTTGATGAACTAATTGCGGTAGATATGGGATGTGTTGGTTTACACTTAGAAGGAAATGAAGAGAAAGTTTCTATTTGTGCTAAGGATAGTTCTGGACCATATAATTATGACATAACAACTAAACTTATTAATCTTGCAAAGGAAAATAATCTTGATTATGCAGTTGATGTATTTCCTTATTATTCGAGTGATGTTTCAGCAGCTCTTAAAGCTGGAAATAACATTAGAGGAGCCTTAATTGGAAGTGGAGTAGCTGCTTCTCATGGCATGGAAAGAACTCATATAAAGGGTATTATTAATACTTTTGAGTTACTTAAAGCGTATATAAAATAATATTCAAAAAATAAAAACCAGCTTTTTCTGCTGGTTTTTTAATTGAAATATAAGTTTATTAAAATAAACATTATTGGAAAACTAATAATAGACATCATGCAAGATAATAAGCATGACGAACTAGCAACTTCTTCTTCTCTATTATACTTAATTGCATAAGTATTAATTATTGCAGAAATAGGCGCACCAAATCCTATCACTAATGCAGCAAATTGAAACTCATTGAAATCTATTCCCTTTATTTTATCGATTAATATAGTTATTAGCATAACTAGTATTGGACATATTATAACCCTTATAAAAGAAATCAACCATGCTAATTTATTTGTTAGAGCCTGTTTTATATTTGTTTTGCCTAGCGTAAATCCAATTAATATCATTGATAAAGGGATAACTAATGAACTTGCACATGTAATAACGGCGTATAATGCTGGAACAGTTTTATCAATTCTAAATATCGAGTAATCCTTAGCCATTATATCTCCAACCCCTATTTTTGGACTTATTCCTTGAGTCACCCAAATTAGTATACCGATAAACATAGCTATTAATATTGGATTTAAAAGTATTTTCTTTAGAGATGTTTTAATATGCTTTTTGTCTAAATTTATCCCTGATAAAACAGAAAAAGAATATAGATATAAGAAAAATCTAAATACTACTAATACCAGATTAATCGGTATCAAGGCTTCATTTGTTTTATATACTGCTTCTATTATAGGAAGTGAAAAATATGATACCTGCCCCATTGCAATAAAGATAGAATATGCTTCTCTCTTCTTTTTATCTTTCTTAATAAATACTAGATTACCTAATAAAAGTAAGATTATATAAAATATTATAGCTAAGGCAAATACTAATAGATTTGTTCCAAAAGTATCTTTATCAAAATCAGCCATAAATGATTTAAATGCCATTGCAGGTAAACCTATATACATTATTAAAATTGTTATTATTTCTTTTGCACCATTTTGCACTTTGTCTTTTCTTACTAAAATGAAACCTATTATTATAAATATTAGTGCTATTAATATCGCACCAATAAAGCTTTGATTACTTAAAACCTTTATTATTGATTCTTTAATACTCATATCTTTACCCGTTTATTTTTATTTATTATATATATTTTGTAGACTAATTTCTCCTGAAGACACTTCAATAGTGTCACCAAAAACATTAATTAAAATGTTTCCATTTTCACTTATTCCTTTTACTATCCCTTTGCAAGGATTACCTTTATAGATAAATTCAACTTCTCTTTCTGAAAGATAAAAATTTTCTCTAATTATCTTTAAATAATCATTTTCTTTTTTTTGGTAACTAGAATAATCATCTTTAAATTGATTGCATATATTAGTTAATAATTTTACTTTATTTGTTTCCTTACACAGAATTTGTTTCAAACTAATTGCCTTATTTTTTAATTCACCATAATAGCAATTAGCATTAACATTAATTCCTACCCCAATAATAGCACATTCAATTTTATCAGTAGTAACAGCCTCCAACAAAATCCCAACAAGTTTTTTATCTTTATATAAGATATCATTTGGCCATTTAATTGATATACAATCCACGTAATTAATTAAAACCTTATATATTGTACTTGCAATCAATAAACTATAATCTGTAATATTAGCTAAATTATTACCATCATCCTTTATTAAAATTGAAAACAATAAGTCATCGCTATCTACCCAAGACCTTCCTAATCTTCCTCTTCCATTTGTTTGATGCTCTGCGCATATAACTGCCAAATTATCAATTTTTTTGTAGTTTTCTTTTAGATATTGATTTGTTGAAGTTATAGTTTCAAATTTAATAATTTTCATTTTTTTACCTTTTATATTTAATTAATAATTACTCTATATATTATATAAAAAATGTTGGCGTTTGCCAACATTTATTTTTTATAAGAATAATGTTAATAGTATACCCGCAGCAATTGCAGAACCAATAACACCTGCAACGTTAGGTCCCATTGCATGCATTAATAAGAAGTTTGAAGGATCCTCTCTTTGTCCTTCTTTTTGAACTACTCTTGCAGCCATAGGAACAGCAGAAACACCTGCAGCACCAATCATTGGGTTTACTTTTCCCTTAGTCATAACACACATTAATTTACCGAATAATACACCAGCAGCTGTTGCAAAACTGAATGCAATAACTCCTAGTAAAACAATCTTCAATGTGTCAAATTGTAAGAATGTTGTACCTAATGCGGTTGCACCTACACATACACCTAATAAAATTGTAACTATATATAAAATCTTATCAGCTACAGCTTGGACTAGATTAGGAACAACTCCAGACTCTTTAATTAAGTTTCCTAACATTAACATACCAATTAAAGGAACACTTGAAGGTATTAACAATCCACAAACAACAGTTACTAATATTGGGAATATAATTTTTTCTGTTTTACTTACAGGTCTTAATTGTGACATCTTAATTTGACGTTCTTTCTTTGTAGTAAGAAGTCTAATAATTGGAGGTTGAATAACAGGTACTAATGCCATATATGAATATGCTGCAATTGAAATACCAGCTAATAAATGAGGAGCAAGTTTAGAAGTAACTAAAATTGCAGTTGGTCCATCAGCTCCACCAATTATACCAATTGAAGCAGCTTCATCAGCATTAAAACCTAGTAGCAATGCTCCAATAAATGTAACGAAAATACCTATTTGAGCAGCTGCACCTAAAAGCATGCTTTTTGGATTTGCAATTAATGGTCCAAAATCAGTTGTAGCACCAATTCCTAAGAATATTAGGCATGGATATATTCCAGTTTTAACTCCAATATATAAGTATCCTAATAAACCACTGTAATTATTTTCAGCAGTTTCATAGATTAAATTCCATTGAGTTTCATTGAAGTTAAATCCTAGTTGATCACAATTTGCAGTAATATAATTAATGATTATCTCTAATGAAATAGGATCATTGTAACTTAATTTAACAGCTTCTGGATCCAAACCAGCATTGTAAAAATCAACTGCACTCTTAAACAAATCTTGTATTTGTTCAAATGTTATACCAGCAAACTCATTACATTTAAAGAATGCCCATAAACTGTTCTTCAAACTTTCTACATTAGTCAAATCATTTACTACGATATTATCATATAAGAATGTTTGGCTTAATGGTTTTGTAAATACGTCACCAAGAGGTAAATTTACAAGCAGCATCCCAAAAGAAATTGGTAATAATAAGTAAGGTTCCACTTTTCTGAAAATGGCCAAGTACAAAAGGAATATAGCAATGATAATCATTACTAAATTCATCCAACCATTACCTTGGAAAAATTGACTTATTCCAGTTGACTTACCAAATTCAACTAATAAATCTAATATTTCTGTCATAATTTTATCCTATAATTAAAATTGTTTCTTGATTATTAACACTTTGTCCTTTTGACACTAGTATTTCTTTTACAACACCATCAACTGGAGCAACGATATCATTTTCTAATTTCATAGCTTCTAAAACAACACAAGTTTGTCCTCTCTTAACAGCATCACCAACTTTTACATTAATAGCTAAAATTGTTCCTTGCATTGGAGCCTTTAATGCTTCACCTTCTCCATTAGTTTGAACTTTTGGTGCTTCTTCTACTTTTGGTGCTTCTTCTGCTTTTGGCGCTTCAGCTTTTGGAGCATCTGCAACGATTTTTTCACTGTTTTCTGTAACGCTTTCTAATTCAACTTCGTATATTTTTCCGCCAACTTTTACTTTATAGATTTTCATAATTTATTCTCCTTATCCAATTTGCTTGATAGACACTAGTCTAACATCTTTTTTAGTTTCATTTGCGTAATCTATTGTAGCCACAAGAACTGCAACTCTCATATCATCATCTAGAATTTCAATATCTTTAACAGTATTTTTAGCAACTTGTTTAGGTGCTTCTTTATTTTCTACTTTAGCAACTTGTTCTTCTTTTTCTCCTAAATTTTTCTTAATGAAGATAAATTGCATTACACTAACAGCTGCAATTATAATTCCTAATACTAAGAACACTAAAACTATTGCGATAATAGAAATCAATAAACCTGTTTCAATTTCAATTGTATTTGGATAAATTTCTAAAAATAAGTTTTTCATTATTTATCTCCTATATATAAATTAATTTCAACCACTTCATCTACTTCATCAGATTTAGTTGTATCTTCAAGTTTATTTTCCTCTACAACTTCTTCTTTAGGTTGATATTTATTTTTCAAGAACTTTTCTGCAACACTTTCAAATAATGCACATGTTAGAACATCTTCATCAGAGCGACATAAGTCTTTATATTTTTCACGGTACATTTCAACTGATGGCGCAAGATCATCAGCTGGACGATGTGTAATCGGAACAATATCTTCACCTTTGAACACAAGTTTTAATACTTTTGGATCTATTGGTGCTGGAGGTTGTCCATATAAACCTTTACAATAATCTACTATTTCTTTTGGTACTAACTTATATCTTTCGCCAGTCATAACATTCATAACAGCTTGTGTTCCTACCATTTGTGATAATGGAGTAACAAGTGGAGGGAAGCCTAAATCACGTCTTACACGAGGAACTTCTTGAAGAACTTCATCATATTTATCCATAGCTCCTTGACCTTTTAATTGACTCATTAAGTTAGAAAGCATTCCACCAGGAACTTGATATTTTAAAATACCAGGATTTACAGTTAACGCTTTTGGATTTAATACTCCGCTTGCTAAATAACTATCTTTTACTTTTGTAAGAATTTCAGCAGCTTTTCTTAAATGTTCTATTTTTAATTTTGGATCAAAGTCAGTATCTTGGAATGCATAACAGAATGACTCTGTTGAAGGTTGACTTGTTCCACCAGAAATTGGTGATAAAGCAGTGTCGATAATATCAACACCAGCAGCAATTGCTGAATTATAAGTCATTTCGCAAACACCAGCTGTACAATGAGAATGTAATTCAATAGGAAGATTTGTATTAGCTTTCAATTGAGATATTAATTCATATGCATCATTAGGAAGTAATACGCCAGCCATATCTTTAATACATAAAGAGTCAGCTCCCATTTTTTCAACTTCTTGAGCAAGTTTCACGTAATATTTTACTGTATGAACTGGACTTGTTGTATAACTTAAAGCTATTTGGCAATGTCCACCATATTTTTTTGTACTATCAACAGCACATTTCAAATTTCTAATGTCATTTAAGGCATCGAATATACGAATAATATCTATACCATTCTCTAATGATTTCTTTACAAATAGATCAACAACATCATCAGAGTAATGTTTATAGCCTAAAATATTTTGTCCACGGAATAACATTTGTAACTTAGTATTTTTACATACCTTTCTAATTTCTCTTAATCTTTCCCATGGATCTTCATTCAAGAAACGAATACAAGAATCAAATGTAGCTCCTCCCCAAACTTCTAGGGCATGGTATCCAGCTTTATCTAATTCGCTTAGAGCACTTAGCACTTCTTGAGTATTCATACGAGTAGCAAATAAAGATTGATGTCCATCTCTTAAACATGTATCAACTATTTTAACGCCCATTATTTTCTCCTTTCTAAATAATAGCAATTTTTACCATTTTCTTAAGTAATTTTCAAAAACAAATACATCTATTATTTTAACACATTTTAGAAATTAAATCAAGAATTACAAAACAATTTTATTTTCTTTGAAAAATGTTTTATAATATTTTCATAATTGTTATAAAAAAAAATAGAGTTGACGATGCCAACTCTATTTTTTATTTTACTTTTTTGCATTCTGATAAAGCAAACCTTGCGTAGTAAACATATTATGATATTTACCTTTTAAACTCATAAGTTCTTCATGTGTTCCATTTTCTATTATTTTTCCATTTTCAATCAAAACAATTCTATCCGCATCAACAACAGTAGATAATCTATGAGCAATTATTATCATTGCTTTATCTGGAGAATTTTCCATAATTAATCTATTAATGTTTCTTTCAGATAGTGGGTCTAAGTTACTAGTTGGTTCATCAAGAATATAAATATCTGCATTAGAGGCAAAGACTCTTGCAATTACTAATTTTTGAAGTTCACCACCTGAAAACTCGGCGCCATCACTTCTAAACTCTTTCGTACACATTGTCTTTAATTTTTCAGGATACTTTTCTATTTTTTCTTTCATGCCAACATATTCTAGGGCTTTCCAAATGAGTTCTTCATCTGCCTTTGTTTCTACTTTTCGCATTAGAATGTTTTCTCCAATTGTTACTCCATAAATTCGGTAGTCTTGGAATAAGATTGAATACTTACTTCTTATATTGTCCTCTTTTACATCTATTATGTTTGTTTTATTATAATTAATATAACCGCTTGTTGGATTATAAAACTTCAAAAGAAGTTTTATTAATGTTGTTTTTCCAGCGCCATTTAACCCAACAATCGCAAGTTTTTCACCTTTCTTTAGTGATAAATTAATATTTGTTAAAGCATTTCTATCAGTTAAAGGATAACTAAATGATACATCTTTAATTAGTAATTCTTCGAATGGTTCATTTAGTTCAATTGTTCCAACTGTTTCTAATTTAGGTCTATAATTCATATAATCAATGAAGTAATCAATATATAATGCATTAGTTTTTATTTTATTAATTACACTAAGCATTTGATATAAATTTGCACTAAACTGTTTTGTAGCTGATATCATTGTTGAAAAAGTTGCTATTGTAAGGCCTTCAAATAATTTATACACTAAATATACATATACTAAACAAAATTCAAAAATATTTGACATTAATATTGATCCAGAATTTAAATATATATTTTTTTTATATGTATCTTTACATTTCTCATCAATATTAATTTTAGCTTCTTGACACTTATCTATTAATAAATCTCCTATTGAAGTTGATTTGATTTCTGATGCAAATCTTTCTTGATAGAAGGTTCTTTTAACATATCCGTACATTCTTCTATCTGTTTCTGTTTCTTCATCAAATCTTTGAATATTCTTATTTACCTTTTGTCCTAGAATGACTCTTACAATAACTGATATAGCAATTAATAAGAGAATTATCCAATTTGTTATTACAATAATAGTACCTAATGCAAGTGCATTCACAAGTGCAGCCACAAATTGAGTTATATCCTCATACACTCTTATACCACGAAAACTTCCATCTCTCATCGCTCTTGAATACATATCATAGAATGTTGGATTATCAAATGATTCATAATCAACATTTCTAGCTTTCTTATACATCATTGCTCGCATTTTACTTATATATGAAATTCTATATCTGCCTTTTATAAAATTATTATAGATAGTTGTATAAATAGTTGTAATAATTATTATTATCAGATATATTCCTAAACTAATGCAAATATCTTTAAATGATTTACCATTTCCTTTAATGCTTTCCTCAACAATTATAACTACTTCATTAATAATTCCGACTTTTAATACTGTGCTAACAGTAGAAAGAATAATATTCAATAAAGTATACACAACATATAAAGGACAAAACTTGAACACATATTTAACGATTGCAATATTTTTCTTTAAATCTTTAATCATTATTGCCACCTATATACTTTTCAGCTTGTGAAATAAACATTTCTCTATATTTACCTTTTTCAAGCTTCATTAGTTCCTCATGTGTTCCAGATTCTTTAATAATTCCATCTTCAAACAGATATATTCTATCACAATTACAAGTAGCACTTAATCTATGTGATATAAATATCAATGTTTTATCTTTTCCCAAAGACAACATATTATTTATCATCTTAGTTTCAGCTAATGGATCAAGTTTGCTTGACGGCTCATCAAGTAAAAGTATCTCATAGTTTTGAGCATAACCCCTTGCCACAGCTATTTTTTGAGTTTGTCCGCCCGAAAAAATTGCTCCTTCTCTACTAAATTCTCTAGTAACTATAGTATTTAAACCTTCTGGCAAACTCATCACATAATCATATATGTCCGCAAATTTTAGTGCTTCAATGACTAAATCAATGTCTTCTTTACTTTCTATTTTTCTTAATAAAATGTTTTCAGCAATGCTTACACTATAAACCTCTGGATTTTGAAACACTGCTCCAATTCTTCCTCTGATTTCCTTTGGATCTGTATCTATATACATATTATTGTTAAAGAAGATACTTCCTTTCTTTACATCATATAATCTCAGCAATAATTTTACAAAAGTTGTCTTACCCGCTCCATTTGATCCAACAATTGCTATTTTTTCACCATTCTTAATATGTAATGATATATCATTTAAGACTACTTTGTCCCCATATGCAAATGATATATTGTTAATGCTTAGCATTTCAAATTTACCCTCAATCTTGTCTCCACCTCGGCCTTCTATTTTAGACTTCATGTCTAGCACTTCAAAAGAAACCTTTGCTTCAAGTGCTTCAATTTGAATTTGAGTTAAAATAACAATTATTGAGTTTATACTATTTGAAATAGATGTAGCCGCAACTGTTAAAGAGGCTAACGATGACAAATCTTTATTTTCGATTGCTACATAACAGACTATCAGTAAAATAATCGGATAGATTGATGCTAACAATATAGACCCAATTGTATCTAAAACAGTCTTTTTTGTTGTGTACTTATCATAAACTTTTATTCTTTCCTTGTTAAGTTCCGTGTGCTCATCAAGCATAACGTTGTTAATATTTGTAGTTTTAATGTCCGGAATAGAATCTTTTACAAAATACATTCTTGAGATAGCCCATTCTAGTCTTACAAATGGCCTATCAGCGCTTTGCTTATCGAACTGCATTTCTCCACTTTTTCTTCTTATAAGCATATAAATTCCAGCCACTACCATAGCATACACCATAGCTAAATAATGCACTGATAATATAATTGATAAAATAAATAAAGCATCAATTATAGACGAAATTAAACTCATTTGATTATTTGCAACAGCATATATTTTTTCGGCGCCTCCATCTAAAGCTCTTGTATAGTTATCTAAAAATTGTGCGTTTTGATGAAATTCATAATCAATACTTTCTAGTTTTTTAAAAAGAACTGTAGAAAATGTCAAACTAAAGTGTGACTGAATATAGTATTTAAAATAATCAATAATTTGATATATAATTCCTGATATTATCATTATTGATATATTAATTATAATTATCTTTATTATTTCATTAAAAGGCTTTTCATAGTTATCTCTATTTTGAAATAACTCAATTATTTGTGCAACAATATTTATTGGTACTAAATGCTCTAAGACCAAACAAATTGTTGAGATAATGCCACAAACTAAAAAAGATGGATGTTCTTTAATTATTAATCCTAAACATCTAAAAGAATATTTTAAATTTTTCAGTCTTAATTCCATTTTTCCTCCTATATATTAAACAATTATTTCCTATTCTGTAACATCAAAGTATTCGACTTTAATCACCTTTTCAAGGTCTGTTAAAGACATTTCCACTTGCATTCCTATTTTTCCAGCACTAAATATTATTTCTTCAAAACACTTAGCACTTATATCAATTATTGTTCTAAAGAACTTCTTCATTCCTATTGGCGAGCATCCTCCATGAACATACCCAGTTAATGGCAAAAGTTCTTTCATTGGTAACATTTCAACGTTTTTTTCGCCTACTATTTTGGCAGCTTTTTTTAAATCTAAAGTCTTTTCCACAGGTACTACAAATACATAATTTCTTTTTGATTTACTAGTTAAAACTAAAGTTTTAAACACCTTCTCAAATGGTTTATTTATCATTTGGGCAACCTCTGTTCCGCTATATGCTTTTGCATTATCATAATTATAACATTTATATTTTATTTTCTGTTTATCAAGTATTCTAATAACATTTGTTTTATCATCCATTTTGTATCACCTTGTAAATATATTTATTTTTTTATTATATCATATAATCTGTAAAATACAAATAAAAAACCCACAAATAATATGTGGGTTTGATTTTGTTTATTTGTTATTACCAGTATATAATTGATAATATTTACCTTTCTCTTCTAATAAGCTTTCATGTGATCCTCTTTCGATTATTCTACCTTTATCAAGAACCATAATCACATTAGAATTTTGAATAGTCGATAATCTATGAGCAATTACAAATACAGTTCTTCCATGCATCAATGCATCCATTCCTTTTTGAACAATAGCTTCTGTTCTTGTATCTATTGATGAAGTAGCCTCATCTAAAATCATTACAGGTGGATCAGCCACTGCTGCCCTTGCAATTGCAATTAATTGTCTTTGACCTTGAGAAAGGTTTGAGCCATTATTAATCAGCATTGTGTTGTATCCATCTTCCATTAGACTAATAAAATCATGAGCACCTGCCAACTTAGATGCTGCAATACATTCTTCATCAGTTGCATCTAACTTTCCATATCTGATATTATCAAGAACTGTTCCTGTGAATAAATTTGTTTCTTGTAGAACAATTCCTATAGATCTTCTTAAATCTTGTTTCTTTATTTTATTAATGTTAATTCCATCATATCTAATTTTACCATCAGCAATATCATAGAATCTATTAATAAGGTTTGTTATTGTTGTTTTACCAGCACCTGTTGCCCCAACAAAAGCAATCTTTTGTCCAGGTTCAGCATATAAAGATACATCATGAAGAACAATTTTATTTTCAGTATATCCAAAATCAACCTCAAACATTCTTACATCACCAGCTAATTTTGTATAAGTCAAAGTTCCATCTTTATGAGGATGTTTCCATGCCCACATACCTGTTCTTTCCGTCACTTCAATTAATTGTCCATTTTCTTCTTTACAGTTTACAAGAGTAACATACCCTTCATCAAACTCAGGTTTTTCATCAAGTAATGAGAATATACGATTAGCTCCTGCTAAACCCATAACAATTGAATTCACTTGATTAGAAACTTGATTAATATTTCCACAGAATTGTTTTGTCATATTTAAGAATGGAACAACGATACTGATTCCAATTGCCATGCCGGAAATACTTATGTTCTTGACCTCGTATGTCATTAGCACTCCCCCAACAAATGCTACTACTACGTATAGTATATTACCAATATTTCCTAAAATTGGCATTAACATATTAGCATACTTATTAGCGTTGTATGTTTGTTCACATAAATATTCATTAATTTTATCAAAGTCTTTTATTGTTTCATCTTCATGAGTAAACACTTTTACAACTTTTTGACCATTCATCATTTCTTCAATGAAGCCTTCTGTTTTACCAATTGCCTTTTGTTGGGAAATAAAGTATTTGGCACTTTTCCCCCCTACTTTTTTTGTAGCAAGGAAAACAAAACTAACTCCGCATACGACCACTAAAGCCATCCATAACGAGAAGTAAATCATTATAAAGAATGTAGTAGTAATAGTAATACCAGAAATTACAAGTTGAGGGATGCTTTGTGATACCATTTGCCTTAATGTGTCAATATCATTTGTGTAATAACTCATAATATCTCCATGGTTATTAGAATCAAAATACTTAACTGGAAGTTTTTGCATATGATTAAACATTAACCCACGCATCTTCTTTAAATATCCTTGTGTAATACCAGCTAATAATTGATGATAAATTATATTAGATGCTAATGAAAGTAGATACAATACTACCAAAACTAATACTACACTTAGAATACTTTTTGAAATATCACTCCATTCAGCAGTTTTATAATTTGCTTCAACAATCTCTATTACCTTTTGCATAAAGATTGAAGGTATTGAAGATACAACCGCATTAATAATTATAAATACAATTGTAACAGGTAACATTATTGGATAGGCAGAAAATAATGATTTTAATATTCTTTTCATTGTCCCTTTTTTTGGAGGCATTCTTTTAGTCATCAAAATCTCCTCCTTTCGTTTGAGTCTCGTATACTTCTTTATAGATATCATTAGTTGTGATTAATTCATTGTGTGTGCCGATAGCATCAATAACACCATTATTCATTACTACAATCTTATCTGCATCTTCCACACTTGCAACTCTTTGAGAAATAATTAATTTAGTTGTGGATGGAATATATTCTCTCAATCCTTTTCTTATTAACGAATCAGTTCTTGTATCTACAGCACTAGTTGAATCATCAAAAATAATAATTTTTGGCTCTTTTAATAATGCTCTAGCGATACATAATCTTTGCTTTTGACCACCTGATACATTAGCACCACCTTGTTCAATGTGGCTATCATACTTATCAGGAAATGTTTGAATAAACTCATCAGCTTGAGCAAGTTTACACGCATGAACAATTTGTTCATCTGTAGCATTTTTATTGCCCCATTTTAAGTTTTCTTTTATCGTTCCACTGAACAATATGTTCTTTTGTAAAACAACTGCAACTTGATCTCTTAATGAATCTAGATCATAATCTTTAACATTAACTCCACCAACAAGCACTTCACCTTCAGTGCAATCATACAATCTAGATATTAATTGAATAAGAGTACTTTTGGCACTACCAGTTCCTCCAATAATACCAATTGTTTCTCCACTATTTATCTTTAGATTTATATTTTTTAATATATTCTTAGTGTTTGGGTACTTAAAACTTACATTCTTAAACTCAATAGAACCATCGGCTACTTCTTTAATTCCATTTTTAGGACTTTTTAGTAAACTTTCTTCTTTTAGTATTTCACAAATTCTTTCAGCTGATTCAATTGACATTGTAAACATTACATATATAAATGAAATCATCATTAAACTCATTAGTATTTGAAAACCATAAGTTAATAACCCAGATAATTCTGCAACATTAACATCTAATCCTCTAGATTTTACAACTAAATAACTACCGAATGATAGAACAACTATCATAATAATATTTGAGCATAATTGCATAATAGGATTATTCCATGCAAGTAATCTCTCTGCTTTTGTAAAGTCTTTACAAACATCTTCAGCCGCAACATTAAATTTCTTTATTTCATAGTCTTCTCTTACAAATGATTTAACAACTCTTATTCCTTTTACATTTTCTTGAACAGAATTATTTAAATTATCGTATTTTTTAAAAACTCTTCTAAATATTGGCATTGCTTTTCTAGATATGAAGAATAATCCAAATAATAGAATTGGAATGACAACAATATAAACAAAGGCAAGTTTACCACCTATAACAAATCCCATACTAAAAGAGAATATCAACATAAATGGACTTCTTATTGCTGTTCTAATTAACATCATATAAGCGTGCTGTACATTTGACACATCCGTTGTTAATCTAGTAACAAGTGATGATGTTTGAAACTTATCAATATTTTCAAAAGAGAAATCCTGTATTTTAACAAATAGGTCTCTTCTAACATTTTTTGCAAAACCACTAGATGCTTTGGCGCAATAACTACCGGCTAATGCTCCACATAATAAAGACACCATAGCCATTATAATTAATAAAATACCATATTCAATAATAACTGTTAAGTCGCAACCATTTTCTATATTATTTATTAATTTAGTCACAACTAATGGTATTAAAACTTCTAAAATAACTTCAAAAGAAACTAATACAATTGTAAGAATTGATGGTTTCTTATACTCTCTTATACACTTACCTAACGTTTTTAACACAATCATTTCACCTTTCTATATTATATTATTTTATTATTTTATTATTTTATTATTTTATATCTTTATATTTTTATCTTATACTTACTTAAT
>JAZNJG010000173.1:0-7016 GCA_045577945.1 Bacilli bacterium
AATTTATTTAAAAATAAAAAGGTATTGGGTCACTTATTAGCAATATTTACTATTTTAATATGGGGGACTACTTTTGTAGCTACAAAAGTTTTGTTAATTGATTTTAGTCCTATGGAAATATTATTGTTTAGATTTCTACTAGGTTATTTAACATTACTTGCTATAAAACCAAAAATTATTAAACCAATATCTTGGAAACAAGAATTAATTTTCTTTTTAGCAAGTGTTTCTGGAATAAGTCTTTATCAATATTTAGAAAACTTATCTTTAAAATATACTAGTGCATCAAATGTATCAATTATAGGAGCATGTTCTGTTTTCTTTACAGCAATATTTTCGATATTATTATTAAAAGATGAAAAGGTTAATAAATTTTTCTTTTTTGGTTTTATAATTAGTATTATCGGAGTTGCCTTTGTTTCTTATACTGCTGAAGGAGAAATAGGGATGTTCTCAAAAGGTGATATTATTGCTCTTTCAAGCACAATTCTATGGGGTTTTTATAGTGTGTTTATTAAAATAGCTAGTAAATATAAATATAGTTCTATTTTAGTAACTAAGAGAATTATGTTTTATGGGACTATTTCTTTAATCCCTTTTTGTATATTTGGAAATCAAGATTTTTCTTTAGGAAGATTTGGAGATATTGAATACTTGTTATTAATGTTATTTTTAGGAGTACTAGCATCAGCTATTTGTTTCTTTACATGGAACTTAGCTGTTGAATACATAGGTCCAGTTAGAACAGGGACATATTTTTACTTTTCTCCAGTAATTACCATAATATTTGATATGATTTTTTTAAATAAAGAACTTGAATTATTAGGAGTTTTAGGAACAATGTTAATCCTAATAGGGTTATATGTTTCCTCAATCAAAAAGAAAGAAAAAGTAGATAAAATGACTTAGGTCATAATATCAATTTTTTTTATTTATTATTTTTTTATATATTTTAATTATTTATTCTTATTATTTAAATAATTTATTAAATTTTGTTCAGTAGATAAATAATTAATAATTTCATCAACACCATTATCCAAAATAGTAAACAATGAATTCGCTTAAATCTCTTTTTTTGATTGATAAACTTTTTTAAAATAAGATTTGTAACTTCTAATGAATTCTTGCTATATCCTTCTTCAATCATTATATTATTTTTGCTACTTTATCACAATAGATTCTTGTTATGTTATAACAAGAGGACTTATTATATTATCCAATTTTATTCAAAACACGCTTTAAATACTTCACTTAAAGTAGGATGAGCATAGATATAATCTTTAAATTCTGATATTTTAACATTATTATTCATAAGAATTGCGGCTTGATGAATTATGTCTGAAGCACCTTCACCAATAATACTTACTCCCAATAGTTTATCACCTTGGATTAAACATTTTATATAACCATCAGTTTCATCCATGGATAATGCTTTCCCATTTGCTCTGTACATTGATTTTAGAGTTTTATAATCTATGTTATTTTTTTTTAGATCATCTTCTTTTTTTCCAATAAATGCCACTTCAGGAAATGTAAAGACACAACTAGGGCATAAAGCAAAATTAGTAAAGTTTTCTTTATTAATGATTTTATCAATGACCTTTTTACCTGAACTTGAGGCATAGTGTGCTAACATTAACTTGCCGTTTACATCTCCAATAGCATATATGTTAGGAATATTTGTTTCAAAATCATCATTAACAATAATACCTTTTTTATTTATATCTATATTTATATTATCATCAAATAAATTATTTATATTAATTCTTCTACCAACACTCATTAGAATATATTGTGATTTAAGGATTTTCGTCTCGTTTTTTGTTTTAATCTCAAGCGTGTTTTCATCAATTATTCTATCAATTGTTGATTTTAGATGAAATTTTACGCCAATTTTTTGAAGATATGAAGTTAATCTCTTTGATACATCCTTATCTATGTTAGGTAAAATAGTATCGCACATTTCAACAACTTCAACATTAACACCAAATTTAGCAAATATTGATGCCATTTCAATACCTATGACACCACCACCAATTATTAATAATGACTTTGGTAATGTTTGCATATTCAATAATTCATCAGAAGTTATTGCATATGAATCCCCTTCAATTATACCCTTTAAAGAACTAGATCCTGTAGCTATAATAATATTATTAGCGTTTATAATTTCTATATCATTATTATTTATAATATGAATAGTATTATTATTAATAATTTTACCATGGCCTTTAATTAAATCAATATTAGATTTATCAATTAAAAAATTAATGCCATTTTTTAATTCAGCTAAAACTTGTTCTTTTTTTTGATAAATCATTTCGTAATTAACATCAATTTTTTCTAAATTATTATTAAAATAAAGACTAAGTTTATTAAATGAATTAATTTCCTTTGCGAAATGATAAAGAGTTTTCGTTGGGATACATCCTCTATTTAAGCATGTTCCACCTATTTCATTTTCTTCAATTAAACAAACTTTTAAATTTAATTTATCAGCATATAAGGCAGTTTCATACCCTCCAGGTCCACCGCCAATAATAGCTATATCATACTTTTTTGTATTTTCCATATTAAACCTATTTAATATCTTTAAATTTTAGTATTGGATTTCTTACAGCCTTTACATCATCTAACCTAGTAATGTTTGTATTTATAGGACTGTTTTTTATAATCTCTGAATCTTCATTTGCTATTTTTATCATCGCATCTATGAATTTATCAATAGTTTCTAAAGATTCTGTTTCAGTTGGTTCAATCATTAATGATTCATGGAACAATAAAGGGAAATAAATTGTGAATGGATGGAATCCATAGTCAAGTAATCTTTTAGCTACATCTAGAGTTGATGCTTTATCACTAATTAATCCATCAAATACAACTTCGTGTTTACAATGTTTATTAATAGGTAACTTATAATAATCCTTTAAGGATTCTTTAATATAGTTTGCATTTAATGATGCATATTTGCTAATATTAGCAAAATTTTCTTTCCCTATTGTCTTTAAATATCCATAGCACTTAATAATTACAGAAAAATTCCCCATAAATGAACTTATTCTGCCTATTGTATTTTTAGGAGTAATTAACTCATAAATATCATTTTCTTTATCAAAAGTAATTACTGGAGTAGGTAAATAGTCCTTTAAGAAATCTTTAACACCTACTGCACCTGAACCAGGACCTCCTCCACCATGAGGTGTGGAGAAAGTTTTATGAATATTAACATGAACGACATCAAATCCCATATCACCAGGACGACAAACACCCAAAATACCATTTAAATTAGCACCATCATAATATAGTAAACCACCAACTTCATGAATCAAATGTGATATAAGAAGTATGTCTTTTTCAAATATTCCCAAAGTATTTGGGTTAGTAAGCATTATACCTGCAATTTGATCTTTATATTGATTTGTTATTTCTTTTAGTTTTTCAATATCAACACATCCATCTTCTAAACAAGCAACTTTAAGAACATCAAATCCACACATTGATGAACTAGCAGGATTTGTTCCATGAGCAGATTCAGGAATGATAATTTTTGTTCTTTGATGTTCGTTTCTAGTCAAATGATATTTTTTAATAATCATTAATCCTGTTAGCTCACCATGAGCACCAGCACAAGGAGATAATGTTACACAATCCATACCTGTTAATTTTGAAAGAATTGATCCGACTTCATAGCCAATTTGAAGTGAACCTTGCATAGATGAAGTAGATTGCAATGGATGTACTTTATTAAATGAACTTATTTTACTTATTTCTTCATTAATTTTAGGATTATATTTCATTGTACAACTGCCTAATGGATAAAATCCTTGATCAACACCGAAGTTTTCTAGTGATAAATTTGTATAATGGCGAACAACATCAAGTTCTGAGCATTCTGGTAAATCCAATTCATCACGAGTGAAACAACTATTAATTTGATACATATTGTTATATTCATCTTTAGGAAAAGAATATCCAATTCTTCCGGAAACTGATTTTTCATATATTAATTTATTATCAATTGTCAAATTACTCATTATATTCACCTATTATTTTGACAAAATCATCAATACTTTCTTTATCTTTAGTTTCAGTTGCGCACAAAGTATATAAATTATCACTTGAAATTATCCCACCTAAATATCCTTTAGATTCTAAATAGTTGTTTAAACTTTGTAGATTTATCTTAGACTTTAGAGTAAATTCTTTAATAAACTCACAATTAGAAACTTTTTCAAAAAGTTTTGTTTCTAATAATTTATCTTGTAAATAATGACTATTTGCGTAACATCTTTCTTGTGTTTCTTTTAATCCTTTTCGTCCAAGTAAAGATGCGTAAATAGTTACATGAAGTGCCATTAAACTTTGATTTGAACAAATATTTGAAGTTGCTTTTTCTCTTCTAATATGTTGTTCCCTTGCTTGAAGAGTTAGTACAAAACCTCTCTTACCATTTGTATCATTTGTCATCCCAACAATTCTTCCCGGCATTTTTCTTACATATTTATCAAGGCATGTTAAATAACCAAGGTATGGGCCACCATTTGATAAACTAATGCCCAAAGCTTGACAATCTCCACAAACTATATCAGCTCCAATTTCTTTTGGTGATTTTAATAAACCTAACGTAGAAATTTCACTACAAACGATAAACAAAGATTTATTTTCTTTTATTTTATCAACATAATTATAATTATTTTCTAAATAACCAAAATAATTAGGATATGATACTATCACTCCTGCTACATTCTTATCTAATTTTTCAATGATATTTTGACTGTTTAATATTAAATCTTCATTATAGTCTAAATATTCAATTTCAATTCCTTTAAAACTCATATATGTTTCAATACATTTTAAATAATTATTATTTAAGGTTTTTGAAACCAATACTTTATTTCTCTTAGTTTGGCTGCATGCCATTAATAGGGCTTCAGCACAAGATGTGGCCCCATCATACATTGATGCATTTGACACATCCATACCAGTCAACTCACAAATTAAACTTTGAAATTCAAATATATATTTCAAAGTTCCTTGACTTATTTCAGCTTGGTAAGGTGTATATGAAGTCAAAAATTCTTGCCTAGAGGTAATATAATCAATAATGCTTGGTGTGTAAACATCATATGCTCCACCGCCTCTATATATCTCAAATGACTTATTTTTCTTGGATATTTTTTCAACATCTTTTCTCAATTCAATTTCAGACATGCTATTAGGTAATTCAAAACCATCAAGGTTATCTAATAATACATCCTTTGGAATATCGTTGAATAGATCTTCTATTCTCCCTATTCCTATTTTATCTAACATTGTTTCAATGTCTTTCTCCGTATGAGGAAAATATTTAAACATCTATTAATTCTCCTTATATTAATTTATTTTTATATCTTTATTTCTAAATATTTTTATGTTTATTTCTAGATATTTTTATGTTTATTTCATTTCTTTAATGTATGCATCGGCATCCAATAAATTATCCAATTCAGATTCATCATTTATTGCAACTTTAAAAATCCAATTTTCATAAGGATTATCATTAATTAACTCAGGATTATCAATTACATCCTCATTTACTTCAACTACTACACCACTTATTGGAGAATTAATTTCGCTAGCAGCTTTAACACTTTCTACAGCTCCACATTCTTCAAATTGAGTTACCTCATCATCTACTTCTGGAGCTTCAACATATGTAACAACTCCAAGGCTATCTTGGGCAAAATCTGTAATACCTACATAAGCAACATCTCCTTCTACTCTAAGCCATTCATGTGAAGGGGCATATAATAACTCTTTTAATACTTTTAAATCTTCAAATTTTTTACTCATAATTATCTCCTTTATTTAACATATTTTTTATTCATAAATTTCTTATCTCTAACAACAGCTTTAGCTAATTTTTTTCTTATACGAACAAAAACTTCAGTATTAATCTTAGAATAATTAATATCAATTAATGCCATTGCTAAAGAATTATTATAACCTGGAATCATATATCCTGTTGTTATATGTCCTATTACTTCTTCATCTTTATTTAACACTTCATATTCACTTCGGGCAATTCCTTTATCTAGTAATTCAATTCCCACAAGTTTTTTTGTTTGATTTTGTTTATACTCTAATAAACTTTCTTTTCCAATAAATTCCTTAGTATAATCACAAGCAAAATTTAATCCTGCCATTATTGGATTAATTTGATCACTAATTTCATGACCATATAAAGGTAGTGATCCCTCAAATCGTAGTGTATCACGACATCCAAGTCCACAAAGTGTTACATTATAATTATCATTTAATAAACAGAATAAATTCACTATATCTTTATTAAAGCCATATATCTCGAATCCATCCCCTCCGGTGTATCCGCTTCTTGAAATAATCATCATATGTCCATTAATTTCACATTCAATAAAATCATACATCTTAATTTGATTAAAATCTATATTTGATAGTGAATTTAATATTTTATATGCGTTAGGTCCTTGTAAAGCAATTTGCCCATATAGATCAGATTTATTTTCTATTTTTACATCATCTATATCTAAATCATTATTCTTAATATATTTGCTTAAACAATCACATAACCATAAATAATCTTTTTCAGTATTAGACGCATTAGCAACAATCAAATATTTTTGATTATTATATTTATATATCATTAGATCATCAACAAAAGTCCCATTATCATATAATAATAAACCGTATTGCATTCTATATTCATTTTGTTTTAAAGAGTTGCATGTTAAAACATAGTTTAAAAACTCACTAGCTTTTTTCCCAGTAACAAAAATTTCACCCATATGTGAAACATCAAACATACCAACATTTTCTCTAACAGAAAAGTGTTCATTTGCAATCCCTGTGTATTCTACAGGTAATAAATATCCACCAAATTCAACAATTTTTCCACCTCTTTTTAAATGTTCATCATAAAGGGCTGTTTTTTTATAATTAATTAATTCCATAGTTATTTTTAGTTTCCTCCAAATAATAATTTTATTAATTCTTCTTTT
>JAZNJG010000174.1:0-4232 GCA_045577945.1 Bacilli bacterium
GACACCCCAGCATTAACAAAATTCACCTTTAAGTAATATGTACCTACTAACATATTATAACTAAATTCTAATGTGTTTGTATTATTAGATGATGGATTAATATTTATCTCATTAAAGTTAGAATCATATAATGATACATTCAGTTGATTTGTTGATGAAATTGTAAAATCATACTCATATCCATTTTCAACATTCAACTTCAAGAAATAATTTCTTTCATTAAAGAATGAGTTTGTTGAATCAACAGTTCTACTTAAGGACTTAGTATTATATTTTAATGTTGTAGATAAACTATAGTTATTCAATACATATTTAACCGCATTGTATCCATTAAGTTTCAATACATCTTGTTCAACTGTATCTCCTTCCTCTGCATCTTCCGTAGTATCTGGGACTGTAATCGTAATTTCTTCTGCACCATTCAAAATAGCATTTTTTAACTGACTAGTTGTCAACTCTTCATTTAATGACAGTAATAACGCTGCAACTCCAACAACATAAGGTGTAGCCATTGAAGTGCCACCATTATTATAATATCCTCTAGCAATATGATTATCATTTGTGGAATCATACATATTTTCAGGATACGTGCTAATTATATTAGTCCCAGGAGCATATATATCAACAGTATTTGTTCCATAATTTGAAGATTTTTTTAGATTCCATATTGAACGTTCATTATTTTCATCTATTGCACCAACCACAAAAACATTATTTAGTGGTGAATCATGTAGACTAGTTCCGTAAAATCCTGGATAACAATGAATACTAGATGTATTTATTCCCTCGTTACCAGCTGCACAAACAAATAACCCCGGATATTGACTAATTGCTGTTTCCATTTCCGGCCACTCAGAATAACCGCTTATACTAAAATTAATAATCCTAACAGGGTGCTCTGTATTATATGATTCTGTAGCATAATTTACAGCTCTAACACATGCAGAAGAATTGACATTCCCTAGTGATGTTGCAACTTGTAAAGGAACAATCGTAGCATTCCAATTGATGCCACTTATCCCAATATTGTTATTACCCACTGCTCCGATTATTCCCGCAACATGAGTCCCATGGTCAACAATGTCATCATTAGTTATTGAATTATCAGAAACAAAATCAAATCCTGTAATAACATTTGCATTTAAATCAGGATGAGAAGAAACTCCAGAATCAATTACACCTATTATAACATCTGAACTACCAGTGCTGTAATCCCATACATCAGGAGCTTGTATATCATTTATCCCCCATAAATCATTATTAACAAAATAAGTGTCATTAGAACTTTGGTTTAAATTATATATTTTATTTGGTCCTACATATTTAATACCTTTAATATCTTCTAAAGCTTCTATTGCTTCAAGAACTCCTTTTCTACTTTTTTTACATAATTTTAGTTCTAAAATTTGCTCGAAATTATCTCCACAAATATTTATATCCCCATAAGTCAAATCAATAATTTCTTCAAACAAATCTTCACCAAAAAAATCAAGTAAATGAACTTTGTTCTTTTTACTCAATAATTTATCCAATATTACAATAACAGTATCATTCTCAAACTCAATATCGTCTTCAATTTCACAAAATATTTTCTCATCATATAATAATGAACTTTCATTTACTAGAATTTTAAAACTCGGTACACCTATACAAAATAAAACAAATAACATAATTAAAAATGTTTTCTTTATCCCTTTATTAATCATTTGAATTCCTTTACTAAAATTTATTAATTATTTTCCGTTCTAATTTAAATTATTATGTTTCTCTGCGTATAAAACATCATATTGCCCTATAATTTCTTTAATATCATTCTTTGATATTTCTCCTGAATCATATAATTCTTTTAATTCATAAAAAGTGCCATCCTTCCAAGCTCTCAAAACATTAGAGTTTGGATAAGTAATCGAATATTCATCAAAATTTACTGTTGTCACCCATTGAAAAAAAAGTTGCCCTTCATAAGAAAGCATTAAAACAAAATAGCCATTATATTCACCAATATAATAATTCACAATTACATCATCAACTGTCTTCTCTTCTATTTCAGATACAAACCTATCAAAATAATTTTGTTTTATTTCTGAAAGAACTTGTTCAACTTTTTTTTCTTGATTACCACAACCAATCAATCCAATAAATGCTAAAAAAAATACACTCAACAACAAAACTAATTTAATTACTTTACATTTTAACATTCGATTATAATCTCCTTATTTCATTATATACAATATGAGCTAAAAACTATCTTATAAGATATATCATTTTTAAATCTATAATACTTTTTTATTATTATATTATATTTATTATTTTATTTCAATAAAACATTTACTTTCGATTATAAAAAAGATGCTCACAAACAAGTGAACATCATATTATTAATTATAATTATAGTTAATATGTCTATATATTATTCTATTACAAAACTTTGTCTTAGCATAAATATCTCCACTAACTAGTTAATTCTAAATGTTTCTCATATAATTTCTGAACACTTTCACGACTTAATCTTCTTTCTTCTACTATTTTCTTTATCATTAATGGATTTGATAAATCATAAAATTCACCTTCACTATACATCAAAATAGAAAAATCATGTCTATATGAAAATACGAATCCGTAAATGTAAATATGTGTAATAGCCTGAAATATAGGTTTGGGATTTGAAACATTAAACGCATCACCATGAATAAAGAAAAATATTGAGTTTTCAAATAACCCATAACATTTTTTTGTATATAAATTGCCATTATATTGTTCATAAAAATCATTTTTTGCTTTTTCAATCATTATATCTAACTTTTCTGACGTTTTAATTACATATATAACTATATCATTGTTTATAATTTCATCATTATACACAACTTCCATATTCTCATCATAATACAACTCAACTTCTTCATCGTTGCTTAAAGGTATTATATCTTTATTAATTGGAGTACCCTTATCAATTTCAACTAAATGTGATTTTCCACTAATAATAAAATCTATATTTATTTTTTCTTCTTTTTTACCACATCCCATTAAACACATTAAACTCATAAAAACTAAAAATATCCTTTTCATTCTACATCACTCCTTTCTATCATTTTAACTTTATTATTTAACAATACATTTTAAAATAATCTTAATATTCAACGTATGTTTTAATCTTGTTAAAATTATCACTATTGATATTGTATTTTATAAATATAAATCATTTTCATTTTCCATAAGAGTTTAATAATTTCATTTATATTATACTTAATATTATAATTTAATGTCAAGTATATGCATCAATATAAATCATTCATTTTTAATTATTAAAATATGGTAATAAAAAAAGATGCTCACAAACAAGTGAACATCATATTATTTTTCTATATAGTTTATTCTAGTACAGGTACTTTATCTTTATCATAAAATACTAATGAGCCATCTAAATAACCACTTAGATCTTCATCTGTTAGTATTATAATTCCATTTGTTAGAATATAACTACCATTATTAGTTACTTTAGTAACATGTAAACTATTTAAACCACCAAATCCTAAATCATAGTATAAATCTAATAAATAATGGCATTCTAAACACTCTGCATATCTTCCATTTATAATCTGTGATTCTAAGATTATATGTGGCTCTAGATTCCCCCCTATCTCCCCACAATCACATTTAGACATATGATAACTATTGTTAAAATATTCTTTTTCAAATAAATGAGTATGTGGTTCTCCATTTATAGTTAAATTGATGATTCCTGACACCCCAGCATTAACAAAATTCACCTTTAAGTAATATGTACCTACTAACATATTATAACTAAATTCTAATGTGTTTGTATTATTAGATGATGGATTAATATTTATCTCATTAAAGTTAGAATCATATAATGAAACATTCAGTTGATTTGTTGATGAAATTGTAAAATCAACTAAATTATTTTTAGTGATATCTAATTTAGTGTATACTATTTCACCACTATCGATTTCATTTGATACAGATATATTTGTATTATAACCTATTGCTGTTAAATCATTATCTATTGGTATAGTTTTGATATATCTACAATATTGACATTTAAAGAAATCTCTTTCTCCATCAGTAGCTACCAATAACATATTGGAGTTTGTCCCTGAATAATGAACACAACTTTGATATGTATTTAATGATTTTCCTTGATAAGTAGTTCCGTTTGAATCCAATTCAACATCATATAAAACACCATTACACTGTGCACATATTAAATCTAT
>JAZNJG010000175.1:0-16177 GCA_045577945.1 Bacilli bacterium
TATAGTAGTAGAATTCTTTAAAATAAATGCGAAATATGATATAATAGATTATGTATTAGAGGTATTATCATGGTTGAAAAAAAGAAATACATTATCGAAATATTGAGAAGTTATAATGCTCAAGTTAAAACTTTAAATAAATTAGGTTTATTAGATGAAGCAAAACATTTTGAATTATTTGCAATTGAATTAGCAAGGCTTTGGTTTCAAGCGGATTTTATAAATGCTAATGTTAAACGTTCCAATGAACCGTATATTGATTTAAAGAGTATTGACGAGACGACAGTAGTTCAAGTAAGTACTGTGATAGATTGTCAAACGAAAATTAATGATACATTGGAGAAATTTTACTCTCAAGAAAACAACAATAAAAAACTTAAATTTATTTTGTTAAGTGAAATAGAAATATCAAATATCAAAATTAAAAACACTTATCAAAAATTTAACAAAGAAACAGATATTATAACATTAAGCTCTATATTTAATAAATTAGATAATCAATTAGATTTTGTTAATAAATTATATGATATT
This sequence comes from Bacilli bacterium, assembly GCA_045577945.1. Classification (GTDB taxonomy): domain Bacteria; phylum Bacillota_I; class Bacilli_A; order ML615J-28; family CAG-698; genus CAG-698. The sequence goes on from JAZNJG010000175.1 coordinate 532, forward strand.
ATTGTGAATTTTTTTGATAATATTGACGTAAATTTGAATAGTTATAAAGAGGCTTTAAATAAGTCAGAATATGATTTGTCACAAATTAGTTCATGCATAAACAATGAGGTTAAGGTAGATAGGACAGCTGTCATCGATGAAATAAATAAATCAAGCAAACGTAATATAGTTGTTGTTGGTAAACCGGGTAGTGGTAAAAGTGCATTATGCAAGGATTTGTTATCTGAAAAAACTACGCTTTACACTAGAGCAGAAAAATTTATTGAGCATGATAAGTTAAACGATATTTGGGGGTTTGACTTTTCTCAAATCGCTTTATTCTCAGGGGAAAAATCAATAAATATTTTTATAGATTCTTTAGAGTCAATTATGTATATTGGTGACAGGAATAATTTAATAGGATATTTAATTGAAAAGTGTAAAAAATATAGTAATATAAAAATTTATTTTACTTGTAGAAGAAATGATATAAATTCAATTTTAAACATAGATTCATTAAATAACATTGATTTGATATTACTTGATAACCTTAACAACGAAGAAATTCAATTATTAAAAGATAAATATCCTATTTTGAATAATTATGATGGAAAGAATTATGGTGATTTATTAAGTAATCTTTGGTACGTAAATATGATTGTAAAAATGTTAAATGAAGACGAAACATCTTTATCGGAATCAGAATTACGTGTGAAAATTTGGGATGAAGTTTGTAGTGATAAAAGTAATTCAAAAAATAACACCGAAAGAAAAAAAACTTTAAAGGCTATAATAATTGAAAGAGTAAAGAATAATATTGTATATGTTAATAAAGATGATTTTAATGAAGAAATAATATATAAGTTATTATTAGATGACATTTTAATTGAAAATCAAAGTAGAACTGGTATTAAATTAAAATATGATATTTATGAAGATTTATTTTTTGAAAGAGAACTTGATTATTTATATGATAATACTAAAGAAAATATAAATTTATTTTTTGAACATTTAGATAATTATGGGAAATATATTTATAGAAAATTTAAAATTTGGTTAGATTATAAATTATTAAACATAGATATTGTAGATGATTTAATTAGAAAAACATTTTTTGATATAAATAGCACAGGGAAGTGGTATGATTATACAATTGTTGGACTAGTGAAAGCTGACAATTGTAAATATTTCTTTGAAATGTATAGAGATATTTTATTAAGTGAAAATTATGTATATCTAATTAGAATAATAGATTATATAAATTTATATTGTTTTGATTTGAGTCACAATTATAAAAACACGATACAATTACTATCTAGTGGTAGTGCTAGAGAAGAATGTATTAAATTAATTGTTGAATGTAAACTTTATAAGGAATGTAAATTAGACAATAGTATTAGAAAGTTAGTTTATGATTGGATTAATGGGATAACTTTGAATAGGAAATTATCGAATAATGCTTATGATTTTAAAGAAATTATTATTTATTATTTAAGTTTTCTTGAAAATACAAATAACCATGATCATGAGATTTATTTTAAAGATTTGAACATGTTGTATTCATTATCAGAGATATCAAAAGCTGAAATAATTGACAAATGGAACGTTTTAAAATCATTTCTTGAACAATATAAAGATGAAAATAAGTTTGGATTTGCAAAAAAAATAATCAAAGAAACTTTACAAAACTGTAATTATTTACTAATAAAAAATTTGCCGGAAGAATTGTGTGAATTAGCATCTTATTTTTGGAAATATGAGTATAATCATCAACAAATCATAAGTCAAATAAATAAAAAACATTTTTACATGCAAAATAAAAAATTTAATGACTTTGGCTTATCAGATCACTTTGGTTTATTTAATTATGATACATCAGGTCATTTATTTATAACAAGAAGTTTTATATATCCATTCTTAAAGATAGATTTTGCACATGGCCTTAAATTTATTATTGATTTCTTAAATGATTGTGTTTCAATATATAATAATTTAGAACCAAATGTTTTGAAAGAATATACTTTATTAATTGATGATAAAGAAAAAACATATTTTGGTGATGAAAGCTTTTGGGTAGCATATCGTGGTGGTGGTAATGTTCCAGAGCTAATTAAAGATATGTTAATGTCATTAGAATACTTTTTATTGAATGATATAAATTCTAATATAAACATGTATGGTGCTATTTTAAAAGTTGAAGTATTAGAAAAAAGTAATAATGTCTTTTTATTTCCTTTACTAATATCTATTGCTCTTAGACATTTTAATTTATTTAAAGAATTTTTCATTGATGTTGCTAGTAATATAGATATAATATTAATGGATGTCCATCGAGCAAATTCTGAAATTTCATATCGAAACCTGCATATGATGGGATTTAACAATAAATTTCAAAGTGAATTCATCGAAAAATTTGATAATTTAGAGTTCAGAAGTAAATCAATACAAAATTATATAATAGATTTACAATTTACTCAATGTGATAAAACAAAGGTTTATAAGATAATAGATTATTTATATTCGAAAAATGAAAATTCAGAGGAAAATGCTACTAGATATTTTAATATACAAAAAATGGATTTCAGAAAATGCGATATAAAAGAAGTTGACGAGGGTTTAGTTCTAGAACCTAAAATTGATGGTGCAGCAAAAGTTTTAAATGAAAATAAAGAAAAAGAACTTGCTCCTTATACACAACTAATAGAAAAAGCTAATATACTATTAAAAGATATAACTAATGGTCAAGATAAAATAGGAGAAAGTGTTGAAATTATTGAGTCAATATTAACATTGGATCATGTTCAAGTTATCATTGCTGAGTTAAATAAAGTTTTGGAATTGTTAATTATTTATGTGATTTCAAAAAAAGAATTAAATGATGAGTTACGTGAAAAATATGTTGATTTAATGATTTATGAGTTGAAAGATTTAATTTCTATCAATAGCATAGGTATTCCAGGATCTTATAATGTTTTTAGTAGAGTTTTAATGTTTGAAGCAAAACATTATTATATTCTTTGGAGTTTATTAAACAATGATTTTTCTAAAAAAATTTATGATAAAATTATTAAGTCTATGATAAATATAATCTTATCTGGTGAATATGCTGGTCAGTTATCGTATTTGTTAAAAGATTTTCTTTATAAGAATGAAATAATCAAAAACAATATTTTTCAAACAATTTTACAATTATCTCGATTAGATATGAAAAAAAGAATGGAAAGATATAACATTTGCAAGAAAAAGAAAATTCAATTTGATTATGAGTTCGATTTGGATAGTCTCTATAAAAAATGTAAATTTAGAAAAAATGCAAAGATTATAATTCCTAAAAAAATAACGAAAAAGATAAATTATAAAATTTTGATGACTATTCTTAATTATAATTTTTCGATTGTTGATAATAGATACTCTTCGTTTTTTTCTACTGTTTTCACCCTTATTGTAAGCGATTTGAATAATAATCAGAATAGAATGTTTGATTTTACAATTGCTAATAATCTTAAGAATATTTTGCAATATAATTTATTATTTGATGAGGAACATGCTAAACGAGTAATAGATGTAATATTTAATATGGATATGAATAATATCAATTATGAACTAAATAAGTTTTATAATGATGTTTTTGCCTCATTATTTGCTGTGTATTTTGATTCTTTTGACAATCCTATGAAACGTGAATTAATTTATAAAATATTAGAGTTAATTGAAAATAAAGTGAAAGATGATAAAAAGCTTATCAAAAGGTTTTATTCCCCACTGATTTTTACAAGTAATAATATGTATTCTTGGGAAGATTATCCAACTAAGTATTCAATAGATGATAAGAAATTCATTAACAAAAATTTAATTAAATATGGAAAATATAATATCGTACAGTCTATAAAAAATATTGACAATCTAAAATGTGATGAGTTACTTCCAGAAATTTTGATAAGTTTAAACGAATTATTGAAAGAAATAAAACATGAAGAAGTTATAGAAGTAAGATTCTTATTGATTAAAATTATTACTAAAGCATATAATAAATGTTTTAATGTTATAAAAAATGATAATAAAATGTACGATGTATTTGTAGAAATCTTATCGATTTTGGTTAAAAATAAAGTTGCTGAAGCGGCGTTTCTTTTAGAAGAAATTAGATAACAATTATAAGGCTAGAGCATTATTGTAGTGCTTTAGCTTTTTTTCTTATAGAGTCAAGAATCATTGTTGGTGTAGGATACAGAAAGATAAATATATAGCATTCTTTATAGAAAAAAATTAAATTATATAGTATAATAAATATATAAAATGAATATGGAGATTATAGTATGAGTCGTTGTTTATATAGTAGTAGTTTTAAAGATTTTATTAGTAATGATATAAACTCAATATTTGGAACATTATGTGATAATTATCATGGAGAAGCTTTAACGACTACAAGAGAAGCTTGGAAAGAAGAAATATCTATTTTAAAAGATGTATTAGTTAATTATCAAGATAAAGATGGAAAAATAATATTTGAATATGATATACCGCGTCTTGGAAAAAGAATAGATGTTGTATTACTTCTTGAAGGTATTATCTTTTGTTTAGAATTTAAAGTTGGTGAAAAAAGAATACTAGAATCTGATATTGATCAAGTACTTGATTATGCAATAGATTTAAAATATTTTCATAAGTTTAGTCATGATCATGTTATTGTTCCAATCCTTGTCGCAACAAATTATAACTCTTCATCAACTAATATAATAATGTCAGTTTATGATGATAAAGTTGTAAACCCTTTAGTAACGGGTACAAATGGACTTACTGATTTAATTAATCAAGTATTAAATCGTTTTAATAGTGAATTACCAATAAATGATAATTGGATTATAAGTCCTTATGCTCCAACTCCTACTATTATTGAAGCCGCAAAGGCATTATATGAACATCATTCAGTAGAAAATATAACTCGTCACGAAGCAGATAAAGTAACTACTGACAGAACAATAGCTTATATTTTAGATGTTATTAAAAATAGTAAATTAAATAAAAGAAAAAGTATTTGTTTTGTAACTGGTGTTCCTGGAGCTGGTAAAACTTTAGTTGGTTTAGATGTCGCTATTAAACAAACATATCAAGGAAATGCTGAACCCGTTAAAGATGAAGGAGCAGTATATTTATCTGGTAATGGACCACTTGTTGCAGTACTTTCAGAAGCACTTGCTAGAGATAATTATTTAAAATGTCATAACGAAGGTATTAAAAAGAATAAAACCGATTCATTACGTGAAGTAAAAAAATCAATTCAAATGATTCATAGATATAGAGATACTATGCTTGCTAAAATTAAAAATCCTGTTGAAAATGGAGTTTTAGAAATAGATCCTGAAAAGGCTGTTAAAATGGAAAATGCAGGATTTGGTGAAGTAGAACATGTAGCTATATTTGATGAAGCTCAAAGATCTTGGACTCATAAAAGACTTGCAGACTATTTAAAAAGAGGGGGAACATATGGGAATAAACTAAAAGTTCCAAACTTCCCAATGTCTGAAGCAGCATTCTTAATTTGGTCACTTGATCAACGTGAAGACTGGGCAACAATTGTTTGCTTAGTTGGAGGGGGACAAGAAATTAATACAGGTGAAGCAGGAATTTTAGAATGGATTAAAGCACTAAATGAAATGTTTCCACATTGGAATATCTATATTTCACCAAAATTAACTGAACCAGAATACGCTGAAGGTAAAGTGAATGAACTTTTAAAAGATAATCAAAAAGTTACATATTCAGAATGTTTACATTTAGGTGTTTCACTTAGATCATATAGAGCAGAAAAGCTATCAGCTTTTGTTCATGCTCTATTAAACTTTGATAAAAATACTGCATCTACTATATATAATGAAATCAAAGACAAATACCCAATCGGTTTAACTAGAAATATGAATACAGCTAGAAGATGGTTACATGAAAAGGTGAGAGGTACAGAAAGAACTGGAGTATTAGTAACTAAGGAATCAGCGAGATTTAAACCACTTGCAGTTCATGTTTTAGAGAGTGGAGATGAAAATGCTGTACACTGGTTTTTAGAAGATAAAACAGATATTAGATCATCTAATTACTTAGAAGATGCAGCAACTGAAATCCAAGTACAAGGCCTAGAACTTGATTATACTTGCGTACTTTGGGATGCTGATATGAGATGTGAAAATGATAAATGGAATTTCTATAAATTCAATGGACAAACAAAATGGAATAAGGTAATCCCAGATACTGAAAATAAACAAGAACAAATAAAATACATGCTTAATGCATATCGTGTGCTTCTTACTCGTGCTAGAGCTGGAATGGTCATATGTATTCCAGAAGGTAACAAAAACAAAACACCAAATGGTTTCTTTGAAGATACAACTCGTTTACCAGAATTCTATGATGGAACTTATCAATACCTAAAGGGGTTAGGAATAGAAGAAATATAAAATATGATTAAAAATAAAGAATTAAAACCACACTATGAAGTAGTATGTGCAGTAATAGCTAAAGATGATAAGATATTTTGTTGCCAAAGAGGTCCAAAAGGAGAATGTGCTTTTAAATGGGAATTTCCTGGTGGAAAAATTGAATCAGGTGAAACTAAAGAAGAAGCATTAGTAAGAGAAATAAAAGAAGAACTAAATTGCAATATAAATATTGAAAAATTTATCACAACTATTAATTATGAATACAATACATTTTCTCTAACAATGCATGTATATTTATGTAGCTTAAAAGATGATGAACCAATTCTTTTAGAACATAAATCATCAGTATGGTGTAATAAAGATAAATTAAACGATTTGGATTTTGCAGAGGCGGATTATAAATTTTTGGATAAAATTAAGAAAATAATTGATACTAAATAAAAGATATTCGTTTTAAAGATATATATGATAGAAAAGATCATTATTTTTTTAAATATTTCTGAAAGTGAAAGAGTTTAAGCTGCAAAAGCAATTAATCCATCATTTCCAGGTTTAATGGCTTTAACATTTTTATTATATGGGGAGTAAGGGGTATTGTGAGAATAATAGCTGTGATAGAAATAATTGTTTATTTGTTAAGATATGTAAAAGGCAGGGATTGTAACTATGAATAATAAAAAAAGATTAGAATTTATTAAGCAAAACTATTTTAATAATAGATCAATATCGTTATTACCTAAAGAAAAACAAGAAGAAGCATTACTATTATATGCTAATAGTTTACTTGAGATAGTACCTAAGAAACTATATAAATATCGTATATGCAATGATAATAATTTAAATATATTAAGAGAAAAGAAAGCATGGTTTTCTAATCCTTCAACATGGAATGATCCATTAGATGTAACAGTTTCTTATGATATAGAAAAAGATTTAAAGTATATCAAAGAAAACATCGATAAAATAGCTATTAATATGGCGTTTCATTTTATTAATCAATATATAGAATTTTTATGTAAACAAAAGAAATTTGTCAGCGCAGATGTTGTTAAAGAGGTTTATTATTCTGCTTTTAAAGGAGAAAATAAGTTTAATCCTACTAGATTGATCAGATATTTAACACCTGTTGTTGGAAATGTTCCAGCAAGACAAATAACAGTTAAAACTCAAGAAGCATTGTTGAAGGTAAGTAATTCAAAATTTAAAGAAGATTTAGAAAAACAATTAGAAAATATGATGTCTTTTAATAAAATTAAAGATAAACTATTTATGTATTCTCTATCAGAAACATATACAAACAACCATCAGTGGGCTATGTATGCAGATGAAGGAAAAGGTTTTTGTATTGGGTATGAAATCGTTCCAAAAACAAATAAAGAATTAAGTTTAATACCAAATTTGTTACCAATTTATTATGGAAAAAAGAAACCATTATTAGTAACAAGATTCTTAGAAGAATCACTAGAATACACTATTAGACAAGAAGTTATTGAAGAATTAGTTAATCAAGAAGCTGAATCATTATTTGTTTCATTTAATACAAAAGATAAACAATGGATTGGTGAAGAGGAATGGAGATTCTCATTGGCTTCCTATCAATGTGAAAGTAATAAGGTTGATTTTGATTTTGCTAAAAGTCTTTATTTAGGTGAAAATATAGAAGAATATTGGAAAAATCAATTAATAAAAATTGCTAAAGAACAAAGTTTGAATGTTTATCAAAGAACGTTAGACTCAACTAAGTCTAAATGGATATATAAAAGAATTATAATAAATTAGGGTTGTACTTTTTGTTACAACCTTTTTTTGATAAAAATAGGTATATTTTGGCTGATTATTTGTTTAATACTTTTAAATTTTCTAAAAATGTGGTATAATATTAAATAATTGAGAATTTTTGGAGGATTAAACAATGGCAGAAATTAATAAAAAATTAAATTTACTATGGGACGATAATCCAGTTGATGTAACACAAGAAGCTAATTTTATTTGGAATATAGCAAATAAACTTCGTGGAACTTATATGCCTGATAAGTATGGAGACGTAATTATTCCAATGACAGTATTAAGAAGATTTGAATGTGCATTAGCAAAAACCAAAGATGCTGTTGTAAAATTATATAAAGAAAATCCAAACTATCCTTCATTAAAATATGAGAAAACAACAGGATTTCAATTTTATTGTACAAGTGAATATACATTAAAAGAATTATGTAATGAACCAGATTATTTAGCAGAAAACTTTAAAGATTATATTAATGGCTTTTCATCTAATGTTCAAGACATAATGGAGGAATTAAAGATATTTGATCATATTAAAACAATGGATAAAGGAGGCTGCTTATTATCAGTAGTAAAAGCATTCTCTGAATTGGATTTAAATCCAGAAACATATGATTCAATTAAAATGGGGTATATATTTGAAAACTTAATTGGAAGATTTTTCCAAAATGTTGATGCTGGGCAATATTATACAGGTAGAGATATAATAAAAATGCTTGTATCTGTTTTGACTGCTGAAGGTTGTGATGATATATTTGATGATCATAAGGTTATTACTGTATTGGATCAAGCTTGTGGAACAGGGGGAATGCTATCTACAGCATATTCATATTTAAAACACATTAATGAAACAGCTGATATAAGATTATTTGGACAAGAATATATGGGGCCGTCATATGCTATTGGTCTTGCTGAAATGTTAATTAAAGGACAAGATGCAAAAAATTATAGACACGCGGATACATTTAAAGAAGATTGTTTTAAAAATATTAAAATGAGATTTGTAATAGAAAATCCTCCTTTTGGAACTCCGTGGTCTGGAGAATCAGCAAAAGAAGGACAAGAAAAAGCTGTAAGAGAAGAATATGTAAAAGCCCAAACTGGTGGTAAATCAAGATGGGGCCATGGACTTCCTAGTGGTGGAGATTCACAATTAATTTTTATGCAATCAGCCATAGATAAAATGGACGATAAATTAGGTAGAGCTGCGATTATTGAAAATGGTTCACCATTATTTACTGGTGGAACATCATCAGGTGAAAGTCAAATTAGAAGATGGATGCTTGAAAGTGATTTGATTGAAGCAATTATTGCATTACCAACTAACTTATTCTACAATACAGGCATTCAAACATACGTATGGATTTTATCAAAAAACAAAAGAGACATAAGAAAAGGTAAAATTCAATTAATAGATGCAAGTAGTATATTCCATAAATTAAGAAAACCTTTAGGTGAAAAGAAAAATGAATTAACACCTGAAGATAGAAAAACAATTACTGAATTATATGTAAATTTTGAAGAAAATGAATTCGTTAAAATTTATAATAATGAAGAATTCTTATATAAAGAATACTCAGTTTATCAACCACTTCAAAGAAGTTATGAAATTACTGAAGAAAGCATTGAAGCAATGATTTCTAAAGGGACACTTAATTCAATATTTGATGAAGGAAAAGTGTTTGAACTTGAAAATAGTTTAGAACCATTAAGTGATAAAGAAAAAGCAAAACTAGAAAAATTTTACGATAATAAGCCTTTATATGATTCAATTATTCAAAGATTAAAAGAGAATATTTCAGATAAAATTTATATGAATATAAATGCTTTTGAAAAATATATTAATAATGTTATGGATTGTTTCGATAAAAAGATTATTTCTAAATTAATCGAAGGCTTATCTAAAATGAATAAAGATGCAGAAATTCATAAAGACAAAAAAGGTAATATAATTTATGATAAAGAAACAAAAGATACTGAAATTGTCAAATATGAAGAAAATATTGATGACTATATGGCAAGGGAAGTATTACCTCATATTCCAGATGCAAAAGCGTTCTTTGAAGAAAATTTAACTGCTAAAAAGCCAGTTATAAAAATAGGAGCTGAAATTCCATTTACTAGATATTTTTATAAATATACAGAACCAGTTGCAAGTGAACAATTAGCTGAACAATTTCAAAGTCTTGAAAAGAGTGTTCAACTAAGATTAAAAGAATTATTTTAGAGGATTTATAACATGTTAAATATTAGAAAAACTAAGCTAAAGTATATATGTTCTTCGTTCTCTTCCAATATTTCTACCACGTTAATTCCTGCTGAAAGAAATAATGAATCTATATATGAAGTTTATGGAGCATCTGGGATAATAGGTTACCATAAATTTTACTATTACAATAAAGAATATTTAGGAATAATTAAAGATGGAGCAGGAGTTGGGAGAATAAATTTATATCCTAAAAATACGTCGTTATTAGGCACTATGGCTTATATAATACCAAAAACAAATATTGATATTAATTGGCTAAAGTATTGTATAGCTTCATTAAATTTAAGTGAATCATTGGATAAAACTACAATCCCACATATATATTTTTCTGATTATGGCAATAAGGAAATTTGTATCTATCCATTAGATTATCAAAAAAAAATAGCAAGCTTTCTAGATAATAAATGTGAAAAAATTGATCAAATTTATAAAGATGTTGAAAAACAAATTGAAACATTAGAGCAATATAAACGATCTATAATAACTGAATCAGTAACAAAAGGAATAAATAAAGAAGTAACGCTTATTGAAGATAAGAATGAGTGGTTTTTATGTATCCCTACAAAGTGGATAAAAACAAGAATAGGTGCTGTGTATAAATTAAGAAATACAAAAGTTAGTGATAAGGATTATATGCCTTTATCGGTTACAATGAAAGGTGTAGTGCCTCAGCTTGAAAATGCCGCTAAAACTGACGCTCATGATGATAGAAAATTAGTTAAAAAAGGAGATTTTGCAATAAATAGTAGATCAGATAGAAGAGGTTCATGTGGAATTGCTCCTTGTGATGGTTCTATTTCATTAATTAATATTGTCCTAGAACCAAAACAAAATATGAATTCTAGATATTATAATTGGTTATTTCATACGACCGAATTTGCAGATGAATTTTATAAATGGGGTCATGGAATAGTTGATGATTTATGGACTACAACTTGGCAAGAAATGAAAAATATAATTATTCCAATGCCTCCGATTTCTGAACAAGAAGAAATTGCAAACTTCCTTGATAAAAAGTGTGCTGAAATTGATTCAATTATTGAAGATAAAAAGAAACAATTAGAAATATTAGAAGATTATAAAAAGTCACTTATATATGAATTTGTGACAGGTAAAAAGGAGGTTCCTAATGAGTAGAATTATTACTGAAAAGCAATATCAAAATTACATTATTGATTATTTAGTAGATACTAATAAATATACTAAAAGAACAGAACAAGATTTTGATAGATATTATGCATTAGACAAAGGACTTCTTTTTAAGTTTTTAGAAGATTCGCAACCTAAAGAAGTAGAAGCATTAAAAAAGATATATAAAGATAAATATGAAGAAACAATTGTTAATTTTATTAATAACAAGATTACAACTACTTCATTAATAGAAACTTTGAAACATGGTGTAGAAATTTCTAGAATTAAGTTATCATTGATGTATACTAAACCAGCCACTGAATTTAATAAAGAGCTTAATGAAAAGTACACAAAAAATATATTTTCAGTTGCTGATGAAGTATATGCAAAAGATAATCAAAGAATAGATTTAGTTATTTTCTTAAATGGTTTTGCAATTATGTCATTTGAATTAAAATGTAATGCATCTGGTCAAAACTATGAAAATGCAATATATCAATATAGAGCAGAAAGAGATCCTAAATCAAGATTGTTCTTATTTAAAGCTGGATGTATTGTTAATTTTGCAATGGATTTAGAAGAATGTCATATGACAACTAAATTAGATGGATTAAATACATACTTTTTACCATTTAATAAAGGAAAAGGTGAAGGGATAGAAACAGGTAAAGGTAATCCTCTAAATGAAGATGGATTTGGTGTTTCTTATATTTGGGAAGATATATTACAAAAAGATAATTTACTAGAAATATTGTCAAAATTTGTTTTTGTTGAAAGAATTGAAAAGGAAAATTTAAAAGGTAAAAAGCAAATTAAAGAAAGTATTATATTTCCAAGATATCATCAATTAGACTGTATTAGAAGAACATTATCCGATGTATTAGAAAATAAAACTTCACAAAATTATTTGATTCAACATAGTGCAGGTTCTGGTAAGACTTATACAATAGCATGGCTTGCTCATAGACTTGCAACATTACATGATAGTGATAATAAAATAATTTATGATAATATAGTTATTGTTACTGACAGAGTTGTGGTGGATAGACAATTACAAAAAGCAGTATCTTCAATAGAACATAAAACGGGTTTAATTCGAGTAATGGATGATAAGTGTTCATCAAATGATTTAAAAATTGCTTTAGAAGGAAATACAAAAATTATAGCTACTACTATACAAAAGTTTTTATATATAGCAGATTTAGTAAAAGGATTGAATTCTAAAAAATTTGCAGTTATTATTGATGAAGCTCATTCTTCAACTTCAGGTAAAGATATGGCTGCTGTTACTAAGGCTCTTGGTTCAGATGTGGATTATGAAGATGACGCATTTAACATGGATGCTGAAGATATTATTACAAGTGAAATTTGTAGTCATGGCAAGCAATCTAACGTTTCAATGTTTGCATTTACAGCAACACCTAAACCAACTACACTTGCTTTATTTGGAAAAGTAAATCCAAAAGGGCAATATGAAGCTTTTCATTTGTATTCTATGAAACAAGCCATTGAAGAAGGTTTTATTATAAATGTTTTACAAAGTTTCACTCCATATGAAACATTTTATAAAATAAATAAAGCAATTGAAGATGATCCATTGTACCAGAGTAAAAAGGCAAAAAGAAAAATAGCGAGATTTGCAATGTTACATGATACAAACATTGCACAACGTATAGAGGTTATAATAGAGCATTTTAGGAATGTAGTGCTAAAGGATCAACCTTGGGCAAAGGGAATGGTAGTTACAGGTTCAAGAGCAGAAGCAGTAAAATATTACAACGCATTTATTAAATACGTAGCTGATAAAGGATATCAAGATGTACATCCACTTGTTGCTTTTTCGGGAAAAATTACTGAAAAACAATTAGGCATATCTGATGATAATGAGAAATATTTTACCGAGTCTTCTATTAATGGATTCAGTGATGACTATACACCTGAAAAATTAGATAAAGAAAATTATCAAGTATTATTGGTTGCTAATAAGTATCAAACAGGATTTGATCAACCTAAACTTGCTGCAATGTATGTATTAAAGAAATTATCAGGTATCACTGCTGTTCAAACATTATCAAGATTAAATAGAATTTATCCTCCGTTTGATAAAAAAACATTCATTCTTGATTTTGTAAATACAATTGATGAAATAGAAAATGCATTTAAGCCATATTATACTACTACATTATTGTGTAATACTGTTACGCCTGAATTGGTATATGAAATTGATGCTAAGATAGATAGTTATTTCTTATTCTCACAAGATGATGCTGAATTAGCAAATTCTTATTTTTATGATAATGAATTACAACCAAAGCAAAAAGAAGAAAAAATAACATATTTATTATCAAAAGCGAAAAAGAATTTTACACAATTAGAAGAAAAAGATCAATTAGAATTATATTTTACTTTAAGAAGATTTGTGCGTTTTTATGAATTCTTATTACAAGTTTCATCATTTAATGATGTAGATTTACATAAAAAATACAATTTCATTGTTTGGTTATTGCCATATCTAAAAATTGGTAAAACCGGAACAGGGTTTGATTTAAAAGGAAAAATTAAAGCTTCAGACTTTTATCAAAAGAAAGGTAAAGAAGAATTTAGGGGAAAATTAATTGCTGATCCTGTCGTAAAATTACCTGTTGCAGATACATTTACATTAACTGAGGATGAAGAAAAGAAATTATCTGAAATTATTGAGGAAATCAATAGTAGAACTGGAAATAGTTATGATATAGATTTTACAGTTAAAGGTGTATTCCAAATTAGAGACTTGCTAAAGAAAAATGAAGATTTAATAGCAAGTGCGAAGAGCAATACGTTGAATGATTTTGAATTTTCGTTTTTCTCAGTAATTGATGATGCATTAGTTGAAGGATTGCAACAAAATCTAGAATTTTTCACAATGCTTTTGAATAATCCTGAATATAAAAAATTAGTTTTAGGAATGTTCATGAAAACTATATATGATGATTTAAAGAAGGAAGATTAGTATGAACAAAGTAGGTTACATTTATATATTAACAAATAAATCATTTAAGGATAATTGTATTAAAATAGGTTATTCAGTAGATGTAGAAAGAAGAGTAAGGGACTTAAGTGGTAGTGGATTACCATATGATTATTAAATATATTGTACTTATGAAATACCTGCATCACAAAAAGCAAATAAATCATTACATAGATTAATTCAGATGTTAAATCCTAGCTTGAGAATTACTCCTAATCGTGAATTCTTTGATATTGCTCCAGAAGTTGCATATAAGATGTTTGAAGAAATGGCTGTAATGCATGGAAGAGAAGATAAGCTAAAATTATACAAGGATGAAAATATTGATAAAGAAGAGGTTCATAAAAAAGGAGATCCATTTTCATTTACATAATGCCAAATTCCTGTAGGTAGTGAAATAGTTTATATACATGATGAGTCAGTAGTAGCTAAAGTTATTGATGACAGAAAAATAGAATATCAAGGTGAAATAATGTATATGACTACTCTTGCAAAAAGATTGATTGGTAAAAATAATGGTGTTAATGGGCCGTCATTCTTTAAATATAATGATATTTCTTTAACTGAGTACTATAATAAATATCAAGTGAAATAATTGATAGGTTTACAATATGTTGAAAGTTTTATACGAAATTTTGGTTAGCCCCCTTGGTCTACCAATTAATCCAATATGGGAATATTTAATAGTTTTATTAGTAGGCGAAATAGCTCATGAACTTGCTTTCTGGATTTCTCCAGGAGGAAGATTTGGTTCACTAATTTACTGGGTTTCAAAATTTTTAGTATTTGTTGCTGCTTGGGCTATTTTATATGGTATAATTTCTGCAGTAAAATTCGTTATTAATAATTGGATATGGTTTATTATTGGTGGAATTATTTTATTAATAGTTTCAATAATTATAATAATTATATTTAAGAAAAGACAAAATTAGTTTAGGTAGTCTACACGACTACCTTTTTATATTATAAAGAAAGGAATATAAATATGCTAACACATAAAGATATTGAAAAGATTAGAAAGATGTATTATGAACAGCATTATAC
>JAZNJG010000176.1:0-6586 GCA_045577945.1 Bacilli bacterium
GAAACTTGTAATGGTTATTGTGATAAATGTACAGAACTAAATAAAGAAACTTGTAAAGATTATTGTGATACATGTAAAGAATTTAATAAAGAAACTTGTGAAGATTATTGTGACACATGTACAGAATTAAATAAAGATACATGTAAAGATTATTGTGACACATGTACAGAATTAAATAAAGACACATGTAAAGATTATTGTGATGAATGTATAGAAATTAATGAAGAAACATGCAGTGAATATATTGGAAAAAAGAAAATATATTTAGGTATAGATTTAATAGACAAAAACCTAGGAATATTCAAAGATAAAAAAGTGGGTTTAATAACTAATCCTACTGGAGTAAATAGTGAATATCAATCTACAATAGATGTTTTATACTCAAAAGTTGATTTAGTTAGTCTATTTGCACCAGAACATGGAATCAGAGGAAATGCTCAAGCTGGAGGTTCGGTTGGCAATGAAATCGATCCAGTGACTGGGTTAACTGTATATAGCTTATATGGAAATACAAAAGAACCTACCGCTCAGATGATGGCTAATATTGATATTTTGTGTATTGACATCCAAGATGTTGGAGCTAGATTTTACACATATATTTATACAATGGTTCATGCTATGAAAGCATGTGCTAAATATAATAAAACATTTGTAGTATTTGATAGACCAAACCCAATCAGTAATAAAGTTGATGGTAACATTCTAGATATGCAATTTAGTTCATTCGTTGGGGAATATGATATAATTACTCAACATGGTTTAACTATTGGGGAATTAGCAGGACTTTTTAATACTGAATATGGTATTAACTGTGATTTAAAGATAATCAAAATGGAAAATTATGATCCTAGTCTTTACATAGATGAAACTACTGCTCCTTGGGTAAATCCATCTCCTAATATGCCAACTCTTGATACCGCAATTGTATATACTGGTACATGTTTATTTGAAGGGGTCAATTTAAGCGAAGGAAGAGGAACAACTAAACCATTTGAGTTTATAGGAGCTCCATTTATTGATGCTAAAGTATGGGCCGATAAGTTGAATGCGTTAGGACTAGAAGGGGTTGTATTTAGACCTATTTACTTTACACCAACTTTTGAAGATTATGCAAATAACATATGTGGAGGAGTTCAACCACATGTTACAAACAGAGAAAAGTTTTCTGCTTGTAAAGCTGCTTTGGCAATGATTTATACTATAAAAGAGTTATATCCTAACCAAGTTAAATTACAAAGTTATTTAAAAACATTAAGTGGTGTTGAATACATTTATAATATGACTTATGATCTAGATACATTATTTGGAATTATAGATAAAGATATAGAAAAGTTTAATAAAGTAAGGGAAAAATATGTCCTATATAAATAGTTTAAATTAAGGTGTTAATATGAAAAAATATGTTTTAGCAATTGACCAAGGAACTACAAGTACAAGAGCAATTATTTTCAATAAACAATCTGAAATAGTTAGTAAGGCTCAGATGGAGTTCAAACAAATAACAAAAAATAATGGGTGGGTTGAACACAACCCAATAGAAATATGGGAAACAACTTATGAAATGATAAGGGAAGCACTGTTTAAAAGTGGATTAAAACTTAGAGATATAAGTGCAATTGGAATCACTAACCAAAGAGAAACAACAGTATTATGGGATAAAAAAACTGGAGAGCCTATTTATAATGCAATCTGTTGGCAAAGTAGACAATCTCAATCAATATGTGAAAAATTGATAGAGGATGGGTATGAAGAATTAATTCACCAAAAAACAGGTTTAATTATTAATCCATATTTCTCAGCTAGTAAAATCAAATGGATTTTTGAAAATGTTGATGGAGCTTTAGAAAAAGCAAAAAAAGGTGAAATTCTTTTCGGTACAATTGATACATTCTTAGTTTGGAAATTAACAAATGGAAAATTACATATTACTGATCCTTCAAACGCATCAAGAACAATGTTGTATAATATCAAAACATTAGAATGGGATAAAGAAATACTAAATATTTTAGACATCCCTGAAATAATTCTTCCTAGAGTTGTTTCTAGCAGTGAAAACTATGGTATAGCTACGAAATTATGGGAACTTGATGAATCAGCAGATGTTCCGATTACCGCTATCGTAGGAGATCAACAAGCTTCTTTATTTGGACAATGTTGCTTTGATATAGGTAGTGTAAAGAATACATATGGTACAGGATGTTTTATGCTAATGAATACTAAAAGCAAGCCTGTATTTTCAAAAAATGGTTTACTAACAACAGTCGCCTGGAAAATTGGTGATGAAGTTGAATATGCGTTAGAAGGCTCAGTTTTTGTGGCTGGTTCAGCAATTCAATGGTTAAGAGATGGGTTGAGAATGTTTAAGAAAAGTAGTGATTGTGAAGAATATGCTAAGAGAGTAGAAACTAGTGATGGCGTTTATGTTGTTCCTGCTTTTGTGGGATTGGGAACTCCATATTGGGATAATGATGCTAGAGGTGCTGTTTTTGGCTTAACTAGATCAACAAAAAAAGAGCATTTCATCACCGCTACAATAGAATCAATAGCATATCAGTCTAAAGATTTAATGGAAGTGATGAAAAAAGAAGCAAATATTTCAATTAGATCTTTGGCAGTAGATGGTGGAGCAAGTGTTAATGACTATCTTATGCAATTTCAATCAAATATTCTTGATATAAAGATTTTGAGACCTCAATGCATGGAAACAACTGCTTTAGGATGTGCATATTTAGCTGGTCTAGCAATTAAACTTTGGAAAGATAAAGAAGAAATTATGAAAAACCATATGGTTGAAAAGATATTCTTAAATGCAATAACTAAAGAGAAAAGGGAAAGCTTGTATAGTGGTTGGAAGAAAGCTATTGAAGCAACAAGAATATTTAAGTGATTATAAATATAAAAAAGACATTACCTATAAAAAGTAATGTCTTATTTTTTAAAAATAAATTATTTATTTAGTTATATACACCATTTTCATCACCATCATTTAAGTAAAGGATTCCCAAACACTTCTCTCCACAATGGCTTGTTATTGTTCCGCCAGCACGAGTTTCATAAATATTTTTAAAACCTTTTTCTTTAAGAATATTTCTAATTTCTTCAACAATTTCCTTATCTGCTGTTGTATAGGTAATAAATACTTGTTCTAAATCAGGGGTTGTATAAGTTTTTAACACATCATTTACATATGTGATAGCACATTTGTCAAATTTACCCATATATTTGTGCTTAGGACCCATTTGACCCTCTTCAACAACTATTTGTGGTCTAATTTTTAAAAGTTTAGTAGCTAAGAATTTTAACGAACTACATCTACCACCCATATATAAGAATTTTAATTTACTTAATACAAAGCTTGTTTGATTTGTAGGGATTCGTTTAGTGACTTTGTTAACTATTTCTTCTGGGCCTAAACCTAGATTTACAAGTTTAGATGCATAAATGGCAAGTAATGCAATTCCAGTTGATAATGATTTTGTATCAATTACATAGACATTTTCAACTTCATGACTAGCTAGCACCGCATTGCTATAAGCACTACTCATTTTGCTAGATAAAGAAAAATGAATGACTGCATCATAATTTTCTTTTAATTTAGAAAAATGTTCTTCATATTCAGCCGCATTAATGGCACTAGTCTTTGGTAAAATATTATTTTCTTTTACGAAATTAATAATTTCTATACTAGTAATTTTACCATCTTTTGCTGTTTTATTTCCTAATGTAATTGTAAAAGGTATTGTTTGAATATTAAATTTTTCTAATAGATTGTCTGGTAAATCTATGGTACTTTCTGCTGAAATTGCGATGCGCATAATATCCCTCCTATTATTAACCTTATATATTATACACTATTTTAGAAAATTTTTCAATTGTAAAAATAAAAATTAAATATCATAGTAAGTAGACTTGTTATTTGTTGAAAAAACTAACAAATTAGTGTATAATAATAAGTATGAAAGAAGGGATAATATGTCAAGAGTTATCTATTTAGATTATTCAGCTACAACACCAGTAAATGAAGAAGTTTTAAATGATTTTATTGAAGATAATAAAATTATTGGTAATGCCAACTCTATTCATTTGTTGGGTAGAAAATGTAAAGATGAAATAAATAAAGCCAGTAACGATATATTGAAATTACTAGGATTAAGTGAAGACGAGTATGAAGTAATATATACTAGTGGCTCTACAGAAGCTAATAACTTGGCCATAAAAGGATTATTAGCAAAAAAGAGTAATGGACATATTATTACTACATCGCTTGAACATTCATCAGTTGTAGCACCTCTTTCTACATTACAAAGAAAAGGATTTAGCGTGGAATTTGCTAAAAATAATGAGAATGGATTAATTGATTTATCAGAACTAGAAAAATCTATTACTGATGAAACTGTCTTGGTAAGCATTGCAGCTGTTAGTAGTGAAATTGGTATTTTACAACCTATTGAAGAAATCAATCAATTAATAAATAGAAAAAAGAGAGATAATCCAAATTTAATTTTTCATATCGATGCTACACAAGCAATTGGTAAAACAAAGTTAAAACTTGACGGCATAGATATGATTAGTTTTTCGGGACATAAAATATATGGTTTAAAAGGAATTGGAGCCCTTATAAAGAAAAAAGAAGTCTCTATTTATGGGGAAATCCAAGGGGGAAAGAGCACTACAAAATATCGTAGTGGAACACCATGTCATCCTTTAATAATGAGTTTAAGAAATTCATTAAAGATTGCATTAACAAATTTAGATTGTAAAATTAATTATGTTAATCAAATAAATCAATATTTAAAGAATGAAATATCTAAAGTAAGTAAAGATATTGTAATAAATAGCAATGCTTATTGCATACCTCATATATTAAATATGAGTGTTATAGGTTATAATAGTATTGATTTAGTTATTGAACTAGAAAAATATAATATTTATATATCTAATCATTCTGCATGTTCTAGTGAGAAAAATATTTCTCTTGCAGTATATGCATTAACTAATGATGAAGA
This sequence comes from Bacilli bacterium, assembly GCA_045577945.1. GTDB lineage: Bacteria > Bacillota_I > Bacilli_A > ML615J-28 > CAG-698 > CAG-698. Next base: position 5,007 of record JAZNJG010000176.1, read on the forward strand.
AAGAGCTAAGTCAAGTATAAGAATAAGTTTATCGCATCTAACAACGATAGCCGAGATTGATGAACTAATAAAGAAAATAAAGGAGCTTGTATGAAAGTTGTATTAATTACCGCAATTTGGTGCCCAAGTTGTATTATTATGCGTCCAAGATATCATCAGTTTTTTAAAGATATGAATATTGAAATCTCTGAATTAGATTTTGATGATGATGAAAAAGAAATAGAAAAATATAAAATTGGTAATACTTTACCAGTTTGTATTCTTCTAAAAGATGATATAGAAGTAGTTAGAGTAATCGGAGAAAAAAGCGAAAAAGAAATCAACAAGCTTTTTAAAGATATTATAAAGTAAATTGTTAATCAAAAGGATATAATATGAAAAAAACTTTTAAAATAATGTTTATATTTATAATTTCGATATTATTACTATTTTGTTTTAGTTTTAATATAGAAACAAGTGCAAAAGAGGCAAATAGTGTTAATGTATATTTGTTTTATAAAGTTGGATGTCCTCACTGTGAAAAAGCAGAAGAATTTCTAAATAGTTATATTGAGGAACACAATAATATAAAATTATCACGATATGAAAAAGTAAAGAATCAAGAACTTTTTGATAAATTTAAAAATGCTTTTGATATAACAGAAGATGGAACACCATTTATCTTTATTGGAGGGAAATATTTTAGAGGATACAACCAAACAATAGAATTACAATTAGAATATTTATTAAATAAATATTCAAATAGAGATTTTGTTGATGTTGGTTTTTTATTAGTTACTAATCAAAAATTGCCTACAAATTATATAGATACAGAGGAGATGAAATATAATTTACCTATTCTGGGAGATATTACTCCTAAAGATGTTTCTTTATTTGGGGTATCAATTATCCTTGGATTTTTAGATGGTATTAATCCTTGTGGGATGTGGGTGTTATTATTTATTATTTCAATGCTGATACCATTAAATGATAAAAAGAAGATTTGGATCTTAGGTGGGGCTTTTATTCTTACTTCGGGAATTTTCTATTTTATTATGATGATGTCATGGATGACGGCACTAAAGTCATTAGCGGATGAATCTATATTCTTAATTATAATGGGAGTTTTAGCAATTGTAGTAGGGGGATATAATTTGTATAAATATATATCTTCTAAAATAAAGAACGAAGATGGATGTGATGTTACAAGTGCTGATACTAAAAGAAAACTTACTAAGAAGATAAAAGAAATTTTAAGTAAAAATAATATTTGGATTGCTTTAATTGGAATTATTGGTGTGACACTAATGGTTAATTTAGTTGAACTGGCTTGTTCAGCAGGATGGCCAATGATATTTTCTAATTTACTTTTAATTAATGAAATATCTACTGGGGGTAAAATTTTTTATACTTTAATATATATATTAATGTTTTTAATTGATGATTTGATAGTGTTTACTGTTGCAATATGTTCTTTAAAGATAAAAGCATTTAGTAATAAGATGACAAAATATTCTCATTTGATTGGGGGAATTTTAATGATATTATTTGGAATTTTAATGATATTTTTCCCAAGTTTTCTTACTAATCCATTTTAGAAT
>JAZNJG010000177.1:0-2419 GCA_045577945.1 Bacilli bacterium
TCATTAGATATTCTGTTTTATTTTTTATAATCTTCATTTATAAAAATTATTATATCAGTCGTTGATTTTGTACTATTTTTTTAAGGGACAATCTTAACAATGTTTACAAATATATATGGGAGACGTTTTAAATTCGTCTCCAATTGTTTTTTATAAATCGCAATTTTTATTTTTATACAAAATGGTCTTATTCTTGATAATTATTATTCAAATTATTGTTAACATTAAGTGATTCATTATCAGGTTTACCCATTACTTCTTCCGCAGTTTGGAAGTTCACGCTTACATCACTAGTAATATCTCCAAATCCACTTAATGCCATTACAATTATTTCATTTGCAATAGTCAAAGAATTAGAATTAGAAATAACAGTGATATCAACTCCTGATTCGGTCGCATGAACAAAGGCATCTCTATAACCATTATTCATGATTTGTACTTCTAATAATAACTCTTTTTCAGTAAGGCCATTTAAATATCTTTTTTCTTGTAAAGCTAAGTTTTTTTCATCTACTGTTTTATCATTAGAAGCTAAAATTGCATCTAAGCTTAAAACTTGTGCTGTTCTTTCTTCATTTAATGTTACTCTTAAGGCTTGTAATTCCTCAAGTCTTCCACTAGTTTCCACTTCATCTGGTGCCTCATCTTTATTATCTTTAAAAGGAGATCTAATAAAATAAACAGATAACATTAAAACAAGAGTTAAAAGTATTAAAACCAATTGATTCTTCTTTAGCATTTTTCATCCTCCATTATTCAATTACAATATATGATATTTATTTGATTATATGCTAATTATTATTAAAAAAAAGATAAATAATAAAACACCTTATATCAATATAAATTGACATAAGATGTAAATCATTTTTTTATAACTAAATCATAGTTTCTGGAGAACTATTAATTCTATATAATACAAATAAATAATAGATAGCAAATACAAATAAGTAAACAGAACCAAAAATAATCGGATCAAAGAATACTAGAATGAAACAAATTAATGAAGGCGTAATTGAAGAAATTGCGGCAATATTATAATATTCTTTTAATGTTTTTAATCTTCCTGTTTTCTTAAATAATAAGAAGAATAACAACGTGATAATTGCAGTATAAACAATTACATAGATAAAAGCAGTAATATTAAAAGATTGAACTGCTAGTACTTTGTAACCTTCTCCTATTTTACTAGTTATATACGAATTAAAAGTTTCATAATTGAAATCATCAGTATTAACTGGAGAATTAGCATAATATGTTGCTAAAGCTCCATGCTTAAGATAATTATTTTCAATATCAGTACGATTAATCTTTAGTTCTTCAATACCTACTGGATGGGCTTGATAATACAAGAAATTTTTTGTAAGAGCAATGAAAAAATATGATCCATTTTGAATATCAGGATATAATGTTTCATTGTCTTTATATATGAATCTTATACCATTATAGTCAGTAATTTCTAAATCAATAATAAATTTTATATAATTATTAATACCTTTATCATCTGTATATGTGAAAGTATCTTCATAATAAGTTACATTTAAGTTAGGTATAAACTCAATAAATACTTTTTTTCCATCTCCAACAAAAAAATTTGTTTTAATTTCATCAACGTATAAATAATTATCAACTACCTTAACTGTCGGATTATTTTTATTAATCAAAATAGTTTTTTCTAGACCATTTTCCATAGTTTTAGCAATTTCGCCATTTATTAGTAGTAAGCTACGATTATCTACAGATAATGATAATTTTTCAAAAGTATCAGTTTCAGTTACCCCTTCAAATGGAACATCAATGTTACATACAACAACCTTATTATTTCCTAAACTTAGAGTTAAACCATCATCAGTAAAGACAACACCTGTAGATTTACCATTAAAATACCAAAAAGTATCAACTCTTTCAAATATACCAGTGATGGAATTATCAACAGTAATGTCTTTTAAGCCTAAGTTTGCACAGCTTCCTTTCCCATCAACACTAGAGAATTTTTTTTCATTAATTTGACTAACAAATTTCAAAACATCTTCACCTTTTGATGGCATATTGATAATACTTTGTAAGTAATATAAATCATTATCTTTAATTAAATCATCTGTATTATTATTATAAAAAACTTGCGCTGGAAATACAATTGCATACATTGACAACACAAAGATGCAAATGGAGAATAAAACCGACATATACCTAAACTTGCGCATATGACGTGGTAAAAAAATTGCTTTAATAAAATCAATAACTTTCATATTTTCCCTTTCAATTTTTTAAACTAATAGTTATTGATTCTTCATCAATAACGAATCCTTTTTTATTATAGAAATAGTAATTTGGTTGGAACATCTTAAAGATATTTACCAAATTATCATCAATTTTTTCATTAAATCCAACAATTAGCTTAGAATATTTGTTTAAAACACCA
>JAZNJG010000178.1:0-13934 GCA_045577945.1 Bacilli bacterium
CCACAACCAGTTATAACTACATCATGATTTATAGTTATAACAGAGATTTCTGAAGCTGATATAACTTCAATAAAAGTATATCATAGATAATCAATAATTAAAATTAGAGTGAAATCTCTGATTTAAATTATATACGAATTAAGTATGCTTTTTTAATTTGCTTTTTTAATTTATAGAAATAGGAGTTTTATATGGAATATTCAAAGACGAATTATAATGGACCAGTGATTTACATTTTAACTAATCCTGCTTTTCCAGAGTTAGTTAAAATTGGTTATACAACAAATGTCGATGATAGATTAAAAAAATTGAATAATAGCGAAGGTTTACCGTATTCTTTTAGATTATATGCATACTATAAGGTTAATAAAAGTTTATCTGATATGAAATTGCATGGCATTATTGATAAACTAAATCCTCAGTTAAGAACTATAGAGAATATTAATGGTAAAGAAAGAAAAAGAGAATTCTATGCAATGTCTGCAGAAGAAGCATATAATATTTTAGATGCAATTGCTCAAATTAATGGATTAGAAGAGAATCTAATATGTTGTGTTAAGACGAAACAACAAGAGATGGAAGAAAATCTTGCTAAAGAAATTAAAGAATATTCAGAAGATGTTCTTGTAAAAAATTATCCGTTTACTTCTAACTTATATGAAAAATTAAAAAATGAAATTTTAAAATTAAAAGATGTGTATATAGAACCAAAGAAAAAATATATAGCTTTTAAGCATAAAACTAATGTCTGTGATGTTGTGTTAAGAAAAGATAGGATAGTTGTATTTATTAATTTACCTATTGGATCACTGGATGATCCGAAGTCAGTATGTGAAGATATAACATATAAAGGGCATTGGGGAAATGGTGATTACTGTATAAATATTTATAATGTTGATGAAATAGAATATGCATTAAGCTTAATTATGCAATCTTATGAAGTAAATTAATTCTAAAAACTTTTAAAGATAGTTTAAATGGAAAAGAAAAAATAATCATATAATGTATCTTTATATAAAGCGTAATAAAATAGCATGTTTTTCACTTAATATATTAAGACTTATAATTACAAAATATCGTTATACTTTTTTGTGCTTTTCTAAAATATCCCGTTATATTCGTTTAAAATCCTGTGAAATATTAAAGCAGGTTTTTTTAAAGATATGGATGAGAGTATCTAATCACCATTAGTCTACTATTAGTTTCCTAGTTTGCTTTAATGAAAGAAAAATCTATTTCTTTAATTTATGATAAATTTTAGACAAATATGTTATAATGCTTTTAAGGAGTGACATTAATGAGCAAGAAGAAAAAAATAATACTGATACCAATTTTATCCTTAGTTACGATATTGATATTATTTTTAATTATTATGTTAATAGTGGATAGATCGTTATCGAAAAAAGAATATGAATTACTAGAAAAAAATGGTTACATAAATATTATTGAGGTGGATGGATACAACATAAATGCAAGTATGTTTGGTAATAATGATGGTAAACATGTCATAGTTGCATTAGCAGGGCTAGGTTGCTCAGAAATATCTGTAACTATGCGAAAAATGACAAAAGCGCTAGAGCAAGATAATTTAATTGTGTTTATCGAAAGATATGGATATGGATATAGTGATGATTGTTTGCTACCTCAAACAAATGACACAATAGTTTCACTGTATCGTAAGGCATTAAAAGAATTAGGATTAAATGGTCCATATATCTTAATGCCTCATTCGATTGGCGGTGCGTATGCTACTTGGTGGGCTAGTGAATATCCAGATGAAATTGAGGCTGTAATGTTTGTTGATGGGAGTCAGCTTTCTGATACAGCCTTTGATGAAGAGGAAGAAGATAACTCATTATTAAGTAAACCTTTTGTTCTCAACTTTATAGATTTCTTTGGCCTAGATAGGTTAGCTTTAAGGAATTATTTTTATTTATTACCAGATAATTATTCGAAAGAAGAGCAAGAATTAGCTGATGCTTTAGCAATAAAATCATTATGTAATACAGCATTGGTTTCTGAATCTAATTTGTTGAAGGAAAATGCTCAAGAAGCTTATAACAATATAGTAACTAATGATATACCAAAGATTTATCTTTGTGCAAGTTGGGGGATTAGTTCTGAACAAGAATTAGTTGATTATATGAAGTGGATAAATCATCAAAAAGAAAAAAATAATCTAGAGACAGATGGTAAAATTAATTTGAGTAGTAAACAAATTGAAGAAATATTAAAAAATTTTGAGGACACAAGAAAAACAAAACTTCAACCATACATTGATAAATTAGGTAATTGTGAAATGGTTTTATTTGGTGGTGATCATATGATATATGAGCAAAAGCCAGAAGAGTGTGGCAGGATTTTAATGAATTTCTTAAAAAAATTAGATTAATATAATAATAGATTTCACAGATTATGTGAAATCTTTTTAGCTTATAATAAATATAAGAATAGAAATTTTAAAAATATATGATATAATAAATATAGTTATTAAAGGAAATATAAATTGTGAAAAAAGATTTAAAGAAAAAACTTATAGCAAGAAAAATAAAAAAACCAAATCGCTTTCTAATGTTTTTAATAATGTGTTTGTTGGGAATACTTAATAAAATTTATAAAGTGAAATTCAAATATGATTATGATAAAAAGTCTATTAAAGATGGTCCAACAATATTATTAGCTTCACATGCCTCAAGACTTGAGTTTATATATATGATTTATGGATTTAAACATAATGATATTAATATTGTATGTGGATATCAAAATATCATAAAAAAAGGATTATATAATTTATTTATTAAATTAGGAATTATTTCGAAATATTTATATCAACCTGATATAATATGTATGAAAAATATTCTAAAAGTTCTGAAAAATAATGGGACTATCGGGATATTCCCTGAAGGTATTCAATCAACAAGCGGAAGCACTCATCCAATAAATCCTGCCACAGCTCAATTTATTAAGCATAGTAAAGCCAACGTTGTGGTTGCTTCTTCAAAAGGTGCATACCTATCTTCTAATCGTTATTCTAAGGACAGGAAAAAAGGATATATTGGAGTTGATTATAGTTTAGTATTAACGCCGGATATGTTAGAAAAACTTAGTGAAGAAGAAATTTATAAATTATTGCTTGAGAAAATTAAGTATAATGATTTTGAGTATAACAAAATTGCTCGTAATAAATATATTGGTAAAAAGTCAAATGCTTTTGGGATTGATAAAATACTTTACAAATGTCCTGACTGTAAAAAGGAATTTACTTTATCTACAGAGGATGATATGATTTTGTGCAAACATTGCGGATTAAAGGTTATAGTAAACGAATATTATGATTTAGTAGGTGTTAAATGCAATAATATTCCAAAGGATATTGATGAATGGTTTAAATGGCAACGTAGATGTGTTTTAAAAGAAGTCAAGGAAGATAGTTTTAAGCTATCTTTAACTGGACAAATATGCACTTTAAAATTAGATAAACTACGAAAAGAATCTAAGAGTAGAGAAGTGTTATCTATTGGTACAGTTACCCTTACAAATGAAGGTTTATTTTTTAAAGGAAGTTTAAAAGGTAAGGATGTTGACTTTACTTTTAAAGCAAAATCAATTTATTCTCTTACTCTTTCTACGAAAGGATACTTAGAGTTTTATTCAAACAATGATTATTACATGATAATTCCTGATGATACAAAACAGTGTTTAATAAAATGGACATTGGCATCTGAAGAAATTCATAATCTATATGATGAAAAGTGGAGATCTGCTTGTGCAGATGTTTATGATTATGATAAAGGAGAAACATATGAATAAAAATGATAAATTAAATGTAAAAGTAAAAATTGGTTTAAAAAGTTTTCTTACTGTCATTAGCATATTAATACTTGTGCTAATTGTTGTTGGGGTCTTGACATATATAATACCTGCAGGTAAATACACTATATACACTACTGATGAATCTAAAATAGGATTACCATTTTATGAATATACAACTGATGAATCTTTAAATAAACAGATTGTTTTAGATTCATATCGTGAATTAACAATTGATGAAAATACATCACGCATACCAATATATCGTTGGTTATTATCACCTATTGAAGCATTGTTATTTGGAAGTAATAACGCTAATATGATAATGATAATTGCTCTATTATTAGTTTTAGGTGGGACTTTCAAAGTGCTTGAAAATAGTGGTGGCCTTATATCATTAGTTAGAGTGATCATGGTTAAACTTAAATCTAAACGATTTGCAGCTATTTGGGCTGTTACAGCTGTTATAATGATATTATCAGCAGTGTTTGGGTTGCAAGAACAATTACTTATTTTGTATCCTGTTTTTGCAATGTTATGCACCGTTTTGAATTGGTCAAGCTTTACAGCTATTTCTTTTATCTTGATTGCATCAGGAGTTGGTTTTACAACCGCAATTACAAATCCATTGACTATTGGTACGGCTTCTTTGGCAGCTGGTACAAGTGTCACAGATGGTCTATGGTATAGATGTATAATTTTTGTTGTAATGTATGTTATTACATCACTATTCTTAACACACTTAGCTAAAAAAGATGAAAAAACTGCAATTGAAAAGTTTGATGATAAGGAATTTTTTATGGTAACAGAAGAAGAACATAAAGAAGATGTTAAAAAAGCTAAAATGATTATTACGTTATTTTCAATAGCATTATTATCTGTTATTATAACTACATCTATTAAATCCCTTAGATCACTAGCAATGGTGTTTATGGCGGTAGCATTTATCGTTGGAACAGTTATAATAGGACGTAAATTACTTGGATCATATAAAAAACTAGGAAAGAGTTTTTTAAATGGTGTAAAAGATGTTCTCCCATCAATATTAATAATAATGATAGCATTTGGTATTACATATATTGCTCAAGAAGGAAATATATTACATACAATATTCCATTATTTTTACAATTCTGTAACTAATATATCTCCTTATTTGGCTGTAATAATTCTATATGTGTTTGTACTAATCATTGAATTTTTTATTCCTAGTGCTTCTGCAAAAGCAGTCTTAATTATTCCAATGCTAACGCTTGCACCTATTGACGGAATAAGTAAAACAATTATAATTTTAACATATTTATTTGCTGATGGTTACACTAATGTTCTATATCCTACATGTGGAACATTATTGGTTGGATTAGGTCTTGCAAATGTAAGTTTTTCTGAGTGGTTTAAGAAAACTATTCTATTCCAACTTGGTCTAATGATAATATCTATTGCATTTTTGATGCTTGCTGTATGGATAGGTTTATAAACTAGATTAATACTCATATAAATTTACCGCTTTACTTTTGTAAGGCGGTTTTCTCTTAGAGTATGAAGATAATAAATAATAAAAGAAAGTACAATTACTGAAAAAATAATCATTAAATCTATTCATCGGAGTTCTTTATAGATTGTTTGTAGATAAGACAGGTAAAACGCTATAAACTTTTATAAATAAAATTATTTGAAAAAACTCTATATTACTACCCTATTTGAATAGAAATATTTATATTATAAGAAATAAATGAAATATCATAAATTATAGGGTATTAAAACAGCCAACAATAGGGGCATAAATCTTAAATAAGTTTTCATAAATAAAACAAAATAGTTGAATATAACATATATTTATGATATTATATATGTAACATATGTAAGGAGGAGTAAATGATATGGTGTGCAAAGTATGTGGAAAAGAAAATTTAGATGAAAATAAATATTGTATTGGATGTGGCGCAGTTTTAGATGAAAATAATGATTTACAAATTAAAGATGAAAACAAACCTAAACTTAAATTTTCTGGTTTTGCAATATCTGGTTTTGTAATAGCTTTAGTAGGTATTATCGTTTTTGCAGTTCCTTGTGGAGTAGCTTCTACAATATTTTCTGCATTAGCTTTTAAGGATACATTATCAAACAAGGCCAAAGGAAAAGGACTTGCAATTGCGGGCTTAATTATTGGAATTATTGACATTATTTTGGGAATCATTATAATTGCAAATGGTGGCACTCTTGAATTTTAATGAGGAATTAATAAGATTGTTTCAAATGAAATAATCTTTTTTTTTTATTTTTTTAAAAAAAATTTACAAAAACACTTTACAAGGCTAAAGTATTGTAGTATAATAATGTCATAATTTACTTTATCACTTTAAAGTAATAAAGTAAAAAGAGTAAAAGGAGTAAAATATGTTTAAAAAATTATTAGTGTTATGTTTAATGTTTGTGGCTGGAATATTTATGGTTGGATGTGGAAAAGAAGAATTAAATTTTGGGAAAGAACTTTTAAAGATAGATAGTCAATTAGATGTTTTAACGCAATTAAATAATGGAACAGTTGATGTAGGAGTTATTGATAGTGTAATGGCAGGTTACTATACAAACACTGGAGATTTTAAAGATAAATTAGTCGTTGTTGATGACTTAGTTCTAGCAACAGAAGAGTATGGTGTAGCAGGAAGAAAGAATGATGTTGAATTAATCTCAAAAGTTAATGAGGCTATTATAGCTTTAGCAAATACAGGCTATAAGGCTGTAGCAGAAGAGTTTGGATTAATTGACTCTACTTGTGTTAATAGTGATACTAAAAATCCATTAGCAACTGAAGCTGATGGCAGCTGGGAAAAAATTGCGAATGATAAAAAAGTAGTTATTGGCTATACTGTATTTGCACCAATTTCTTGGGAAAAAGATGGAGAATTAACTGGATTTGATGTTAAACTAGCTAAAAATGTGTTTGAATATTTAAATGAAAAATATAATACAGAAATTACAATTGAATTTAAGATTATTGATTGGAATTCTAAAGAAACATTACTATCTAATGGAACTATAGATTTAATTTGGAATGGTATGACTATAAATGAAGAGAGAAAAGCTGCGATGTGTATTTCTATACCTTATTTAAAGAATAAACAAGTTGCTGTTGTAAAAGCAGAAGATAAAGATAATTATAAAACACTTGATTCTATGATAGAAGCAATTATCGGCGTTGAGGGTGGATCAGCAGGAGAAGATGTAGTAGTAAAAAAATAGTTAAATCATAATTATTTAGGAATATTATATGAATGAACAAATTATAAAAGATTTATTAGATGGCTTTTTGGTGACATTAGCCATCTTTGTTATTACTTTGTTATTAGCTATTCCACTTGGAATGCTGATAACTATGGCTTCAAGGTCAAAATTTAAACCAGTAAAATATTTTTCTAGAGGATTAATTTGGGTAATTAGAGGAACACCATTAATGCTACAAGTACTATTTGTTAGTTTTATTCCAAGTATCTTTAAAGTATTCAATAAAGATGTAGCTAGCTTTTTGGGTGTATCAATTAATACTTTGATGTTTATCTTCGTTTGTGTAGCTTTCGTAATTAACTATGCGTGTTATTTCTCAGAAATATTTAGAGGAGCTCTTGATGGAATACCAAAAGGTCAATATGAAGCTGGCAAAGTTCTTAGTATGACAAAGGGTGAAGTATTTAGAAAAGTAGTTTTGTTTCAAGTGGTAAAAAGAACTGTAACTCCAATGAGCAATGAAATAATAACACTTGTAAAAGATACAGCGTTAGCACAAATTTTAGGAGTTATTGATCTATTAAGTGCTTCAAAATTAGCAGTAAATAATTTTGGAGTACTAAGTCCATTTATTTATGCAACAGTATTTTATTTGACTTTTAGTGCTTTACTAACTTTATTATTCAGATATGTAGAGAAGAAGTTCTCTTTTTACAAAGAATAATTACATTAGATAAATATAAAGGAGTAGCTTATGGCATACTTAAAAGTAAATAATCTTGAAAAAAAGTTTAATAATATTTCTGTTTTGAAAAACATTTCGTTTGAGGTAAATAAGAACGAAGTGCTATGCATAATTGGTAAGTCAGGAAGTGGTAAGACTACTTTATTAAGATGTCTTAATTATTTAGAAACAGCAGATAATGGAGAAGTTATATTAAACGACGATATAATTTTTGAAAGTAAAAAGTTTAAAAAGATAAAAGAAAATGAAAAGAGAAAATACTCTTTAAATTTTGGATTGGTATTTCAATCATATAATTTATTCCCTCAATATACTGCTTTTGAAAACATTAAATTGCCACTAGAATTATTAGAAAAAAGAAGGAAAAAAGACGGACTATCTCCATTATTAAATAGGCCTATAGATGATGAAGTATTTGATCTATTAGAAAAAGTAGGTCTTTCAGAAAAGGTAAATTCATATCCTTTCCAACTTTCTGGTGGGGAATCGCAAAGAGTAGCTATTGCAAGAGCAATGATTTTAAAGCCAAAAGTTTTATGTTTTGATGAACCAACATCAGCTCTAGATCCATCATTAAAACATGAAGTTATAAAAGTAATAAAAGAATTAAAATCAAATAATGATATCACAATGATAATAGTTACACATGATATGGATCTTGCTAGTTCAATAGCTGATAATGTGATATTCATGAGCAAGGGAGAAATAATTGAAAGTGGTAAACCAGGAGAGATTTTTTCACACCCTAAAAGCACGGAATTAATGGCCTTTTTGGATAACCCGGTTGATTAATATACTTTACAATGATAAAGTGATGTGTTATAATTTACTTAGTGGAGTGATGTTTATGAATATAAAAAATTTAAATGATTCTAATATTAATGATTTATTTGAAGTTTTTTTGAAATTAGAGACAATTGAAGATTGTAGGGATTTGTTTGATGATCTCTGCACATACAAAGAACTAGAGCAAATGTTACAAAGAATAAACGCAGCAAAATATTTACTAAATGGCGAGACATATGATGAGGTTATTAAGAAAACTAATATTTCATCTGCTACTCTTTCAAGAGTTAGTAAATGTGTTAAGTATGGTAAAGGTTATAAAAAATTTTTAAAATAGGAAGTTTGAGTTTTTACTTAAACTTTTTTATTTTATAAATTTACATGTCATTAAGTATAATATTTACTTTTTTATCCTAATATGGTATAATATATATAGACAGTTCGTGACCATCCTGTCTATAAACAAAACTAGGAGGAACTAAATATGTTTAAAAGAATCAGTAGGGGATTAAGGGAAACCTTGCAAACTGTACCTACATTATTTGTGGTTCTTATTACGATGGCACTATTTGTTATGAATATACTTGCTAATAAAAGTTTGGAAACTAATGTTGATTTTTTAGCTCTTGATGCAGGTATTCTTATATCATGGATAGTGTTTTTATTTTTGGATTTAACCACAAAAATTTATGGGTTAAAACATGCAAACAAAATTTCAATATTTTCTATAGTTATTAGTTCAATATTTAGCGTGATTATGCTAATAGCAAGTTTAATACCAGGGATATGGAAAGAAGCATATGATAATGTAAACAGTGAGGTTATCAATGATGCGCTAAACAAAACTATTGGAGGAACATGGTATATTGTTTTAATTAGTGTTTTAGCCCTTATAGTAGCATCATTAGTTAATAACTATGTTAATCATTTTGTTGGTAAATTTTTTGAAAATAAAGTAAGTGAAAAAATGGAATATTGCTTGAGAAGTTTTATCTCAACAACAGTTGCCCAATTTCTAGATAATTTCATATTTTCATTGTGTGTAGGACATATTTTCTTTGAGTGGACTATTACTGAATGCATATCGTGTTCATTAATTGGAATGTTAGTAGAACTTGTTGTACAAATATTCTTTACACCAATTGGGTATAAAATATTAACTAAAATAAATAATAATAGTAGATGTGGAGAAGAGCAAAATGAGTAAGATTATAATAACAGGAACAAGCTCGGGGATAGGTAAAGCTATAGCTAAAGAGTTTTTGAATAACGGACATATTGTATATGGGATAGATAAACTTCCTCAAACAATAGATCATGTAAGCTATACACATTATCAATGTGATATTTTTTATGATGCTTTACCAGAAATAGATGGATGTAATGTTTTGATTAACAATGCGGGAGTTCAAAATTCTGAAGATGATATTAATATTAATTTAAAAGGTACTATAAAAGTAACTGAAAAGTATGGTATACAAGATAATATAAATAGTATTTTATTTATTGCTTCCGCAAGTGCTCAAACTGGAGCTGAATTTCCACTTTATGTAGCAAGTAAAGGTGGGATGGTAGCATATATGAAGAATGTATCATCAAGAGTTGCAAAGTATGGTGCAACATCAAATAGTATATCTCCTGGAGGAGTGATAACAGATTTAAATAAACATATTTTAGAAGATGAAAAACTTTGGAAAGCTGTTTTAGAAGAAACAATGTTGAATAAATGGGCTAACGTTGAAGAAATTGCTAAATGGAGTTATTTTATAACGATGATAAATAAATCTATGACTGCTCAAGATATTCTTATAGATAATGGTGAAGCAGCAAAATTTAATTTTATATGGTAAATGATTAGGATTGGTTGATGACCAATCTTTTTATATTATATTTAAAATTTAGTGTGTGAAATACAAATTAGTGTATCTTATTTAATCATATTGTTTTTTTGCTTTACTTTTTAGCTATTTTATTGTAAAATATATAATAGGTAAAAAATAGATTTACGATATATAATAAATAAGGAGACATTAATTATGAGTATTACACCACTTCAAAAATTTAGATATCAATACATTCCAAAACTTCCTGGAATGTTAAGAAATGGTATCGCTGAAATCTGTGTTAAAGAAGGTGTTGAAACACAAAGCGTTGCAGATCAAGAAAAAATCAAAGCATTATTCCCTAATACTTATGGGAAGAAAGAAATTACATTTGAAAAAGGCACTAATACTTCTGTAGCTAAGAAGCAAGTTGTTGGTGTTATTTTATCTGGTGGACAAGCTCCTGGTGGACATAATGTAGTTTGTGGATTATATGATGCAATTAAACAAGCAGGTAAAGAAAATCAATTATTAGGTTTTAAAAATGGTCCTGCTGGATTAATTAATGATGATTTTATCGTTTTTGAAGATGATTATATTAATAAATTTAGAAATACTGGTGGATTCGATATTATAGGTTCTGGAAGAACTAAATTAGAAACTGTAGCGCAATTTGAAGTTGCTGCAGAAGTATGTAAAAAACATGGTATTACTGCAATAGTTATTATCGGTGGTGATGATTCCAATACAAACGCAGCTGTTTTAGCTGAGTATTTTGCTGCAAATAATACTGGTGTTCAAGTAATTGGATGTCCTAAGACTATTGATGGTGATTTGAAAAATGAAGATATTGAAATTTCATTTGGATTTGATACTGCTACTAAAACATATAGTGAATTAATTGGTAATATAGAAAGAGATGCGAATTCTGCTAAGAAGTATTGGCATTTTGTAAAAGTTATGGGACGTTCAGCATCTCATGTTGCATTAGAATGTGCATTAGAAACACAACCTAATATTTGCTTGATTTCTGAAGAAGTTGCCGCAAAGAAAATGTCATTGTCGCAAATAGCTAACTATATAGCTGATTCAGTTGAAAAGAGAGCAAATAATGGAATGAATTTTGGTGTTGCTATTATACCTGAAGGCGTTGTTGAATTTGTTCCTGAATTCTCAGTTTTAATTCATGAAATTAATGAGTTATTAGCTGGTAGCAAGGCAGATGCTTTCAATGCATTACCAACATGGAAAGAAAAATTATCATTTATTCAAAATGGTTTAACTAAAGAATCATTAGAAGTGTTTGAATTATTACCTGATGGAATTCAACATCAATTATTCTTAGAAAGGGATCCTCATGGAAATGTTCAAGTTTCTTTAATAGAATCTGAAAAATTATTCTCTGCATTAGTTAAAGATGTATTAGATGAAAGAAAAGCAAAAGGTACATATAAAGGTAAATTTAATGCATTACATCACTTCTTTGGTTATGAAGGAAGATGTGCATTCCCACCTAACTTTGATGCTGATTATTGTTATTCATTAGGTTACAATGCATTCATGTTAATTCAATATGGATATACTGGTTATTTATCAAAAGTTTCTAATCTTTCAAATCCTGCTGAAAATTGGGTAGCTGGTGGTATGCCAATTACTAAGATGATGAATATAGAAAGAAGACATGGTGAAGATAAACCTGTAATTAGGAAAGCATTAGTAGAACTTGAAGGAAGACCATTTAAATACTTTGAAGCACATAGAGATGTATGGGCTGTAGAAACTGCTTTTAAATTCCCTGGTGCTATTCAATATTATGGACCAGCTGAAGTTTGTGATTTAACAACAAGAACTTTAGCATTAGAAGAAGGAAAAAATATTGACGAAGAATAATTAAAGATTTAGAACTAGATTAATTTCTAGTTCTTTTATTATTATAAAAAATATGGTATAATACTTTGTAATAGGATTATATATATAAAATAATTGGTGATTATATGAAAAGAATAAATAAGTTATTTATAATATTATTAGTGTTTTTATTATGTGGGTGTCAAATCGATATAAATAATATAAGCGTAGAAATAACTAATGGAAACCAAATAGATTTAATGGTTGGTGAGTCTGAACAACTAATTGTTAAGACTAATGAAACTACTAATAAGGCAAGTTGGCAGTCAAGCAATCAATGTGTTGAGGTTTCTGATACTGGTTTAGTTACAGCTAAGAAGAAAGGATCTGCGGTTGTTACTGTTAGCATTGATGGATATAGTGATGCTATCCAAATTAATGTTACTGAAAAAAAAGGAGATAGTGAAAATCTCCCAACAAAAATTACTATTTCGGTAGATAATGATAAGATTGCGGTAAATGATTTTTCAATAATATCATATGAGGTTGAACCTATCGAAGCAAATACTGACATAAAATATGAAATAATCTTTGGTGAAGAAAATGGTAAGATTGTTGGAAATAAAGTATATGCTTTAACAGAGGAATCTTTTATTATTGTTGGAAGAATTGGAAATGTGGAAAGTAATAGAATAATTATTAATGATGATGAAATTAATAATGATCCTTACATAGGAATATCAAGTGAGCAGTTTTATAGTAATTATGAACCAGCCACAAGTTATATGGATTCTTATTATCGAAGTTTGCATGGATTTATGTCTGGTTCTATTGAGGAGCAAAAACAAGAGCCAACTGTTTCTCCTTATCAACCAAAAGTAGGTGATTTATTCGTTAGAAATACTTCGTCTATATATTCAGATGACAAAAATACTTATTATATAGTTGATTCAAAAGGAAAAATAGTAAATCAAATATATAAAGGCGGAGGATATGTAACATTAGAAGAAGTGGCTGCTTATGTTTTAGCTTTTGGTGATATTCCCGCAAACTATATTGCTAAAAAATCTGGTAACCCACAAACTAATGAATGGAATAAGTACTTAAGATTAAATCACTCATACTTTAGTGGAGATGTAAATAAGTATCCATATGAACCTGTACTTCCAAATATCAGAGGATGTGGTGGAGATTTATTTTATTATGAAATAGACTTAGGGACTACAGGAACAGATTGTGATCCTGAATACAAGGCTGTTCCATATAATAATGGAACAAAAATAACAAGAGGTGCAGCAAGAATTGTTTACACAAGATACGATAAGAATGAAGATAATATTGTTGATGTGAATGAAAAATATGTTTTTTATACTTATAATCATTACAATGATTTTCAGGAATACTTAAATTATGAAGGTGGCTGGGGAGAAATCTTTGGTAATATTACTGGTGGTGGTCAAATATCTAGCAAATATGATTACAATCCAACCCCATACCCTCAAACTATTAGAAGAAATTTAGAAGATGACTATTACAATACTGAAATATATTGGTATTATGATAAGTCTAGAATACAAGCAATATAAAATATTTTAATTAAATATAAGAAAAATTAAAAATGGCTTAGCCATTTTTTTATTTTAATAATAAATGATATAACTATTGAATATTTTATTGAGAAAATTGCTTAAATATGATAT
>JAZNJG010000179.1:0-22111 GCA_045577945.1 Bacilli bacterium
TGATTACAATCTTTACACTTAAAACTTTGAAAATTACATTTAACAATAATTAAAGAAGTATTATAAACGCAATGTTTAACGGTTTTATTTACATGACCATTTTTAATCAATTTGGTTGAATTACAAATTGAACAAACTTCATCATTAGATATAAAATATGCATTTACAAAGATATGATCTTTTGCTCGCATATATGATGATTTATCAAAATCTAAATTTGTATGTTTAAAAAAAACGTCTAACATGATATAATATAAATAGTCCTTTCTGTATAATTTGTTTGGCAACTAAATTATAGCATAAAGGATTTTTTAATAAATATATTTAATTTTTATAAAATATAAAAAGGCGCTGTCAAAAATCTTTGTGACATCACAAGAGTTTTTGACAGACGGCAAAATCACAAGAATTTTCGCTAGAGCTAAAAAATATAGGTTACACTTATGGAGGTGTAGCCTATTTTATTTACAATTAGATAAAAAAGGAGTATAATTAAAATAAGAAATTATAGCAAATGGAGATTTTATTAAGATGTTATATAAAAAGATTATAAAAGTAATAATTATAAATATTATGTTTTTTTGTTTGATTTCATGTAGTGAAAATACTAATGACCAAGAGAAATACTATTTGAATGTAAAAAATGATAATATAGAATTAACTGTAGGTGATGAAGTTAGTTTACATGACCTTGAAATTATTGATTATTTTGGGACTTTAACTTATCAATATAATTTAATTGAAGGAATCATTGTAATAAATGAGGGAATTATCAAAGGATTAAAAGATGGAAGTACCGAAGTGGAAATTGGAATTGAAGAAAATCCATTATTAAAGAAAATCATTAAGGTTAAATGTGAAAAAAGAGTTACAGAGCATATTCATAATTTTGAAAAGAAAATAGTTTTAGATAAATATTTGTATAAAGAAGCAGATTATGATTTTCCAGCACAATATTATAAATCATGCATATGTGGGGAAGGTAGCACAAAGATAGATGATTTGTTTTTCTATGGTGAAAAGTTAATTAGAGAATATGAAATATCATTTGATTTGGATGGCGGTAAATGTGAAGAATTAAAGGACAATTTAATTAAATTTAAGGAAAATGAAAAAGTAAATTTGTTAATTCCTGAAAAACTATCGTATGAATTTTTAGGTTGGTATGAGTATGATAAGTTAGAAGAAAAATATATAAAGATAGATATAATAGAAAATAGAGATTATACTTTGGTCGCTAAATGGAAAAAGACAAAAGTAATAGTTAGTTTAGATGTTAATGGGGGAATTATTGCAGGGGAAACTGAATTAAATGATATAAATTACTTATATGATTTTAATAGTGATGTTAAACTACCATTACCTAAAAGAGAAGGATATGCCTTTATGGGATGGAGTGAAACTAAATATGGAGCATGGATAGATAAATATACTCATAATAAAGTGAAATATCATACTGGTGAAGAGGATGTAAAATTATATGCTTTATGGATAAGCGATGAGTATAAACATTATTGTATCGAAGATACTTTTGAGAATAATCCTTGGCATCATATTTATTATGTATCTAATTTAGATGAATTAATGAATTTACCTAATAATGGATATGTATATTTAGAAAATGATATTAATGTTAGAAATAAAGAATGGCAACCTTTAGGAACAATTGATGAGCCATATCAGGGATACTTCGATGGATGTGGACACACTATTAGAAATATTAAAATAAATAGCGACCGAAATGAAGTAGGCTTTTTTGGGGTAACTGAAGGGTATATTTATAATTTGAATTTAACGAATATTACCATCAACAGTTTGACTGCAGAAAGTGATTGTTATATTGGGACTTTATTTGGAATTCATACTAAAGGAAAAGTTTATAATGTTAATATAAAGAATACTCAAATATATGCAAAAACTGGAATTATCGCAGGACTTGGAGGAAAATCAAATGGAGAGTGTGAAAAAGTCTTTATTGAAGGTACTTTAAACTTAAAAGGTTTTAG
The DNA here is from genome assembly GCA_045577945.1 of Bacilli bacterium. GTDB lineage: Bacteria > Bacillota_I > Bacilli_A > ML615J-28 > CAG-698 > CAG-698. Next base: position 2,007 of record JAZNJG010000179.1, read on the forward strand.
TGGTAATGCAAGTGGTTTTATTGGAGAAAAAAGTGTTCACAGTGTTAATAATCCGGATGCTTCAAAAGTATTAATGTGTAAAAGTAATATTAATGTTATGGTTGATGAAAATACTAATGGCTCGTTATCTGCGCTTTATCATAAAGTATTTAACAAGGTATCAACTGTTGAAACAAAGGTGGAGATGACTGTAGAAGGAGAACATAATTTTAGTATATGTGGATTTAGTAATGAAATAATAAATTGTAATATTAAAGACTCATATATTGTATTAAATAATAATATTTCATATGGATTTGCCCTTAAAAGTCATGAAAGCAAATTTGAGAATTGTTATATTGAGATAAATGCTGAACAAAGTCTAGAAGAGGGTAAATTCTTTGATGAGATAATTAATACTACTATTTATAATTGTGTTTCTAATATTTCATTAGATGGTGAATTACAAGATTATCAAATTACAATATTAAAGGAAAATGATGATTTTGAAAATAAAGTATATATAGAATTATCATTTAATAAGGAAATATGGGTTATTAAAAATGATAAATTGATGTTTAAATGGGAAGAATAATATGATAACAGAAAACAAAGGCAGAAATAAGAGAAAATTAATATTGATATCTGGTGATCTAGCGGCTGGCAAAAGTACTTTTTCAAATAAATTATCTAGTGAATATCAAATATTATGTATTAACAAAGATAATATAAAAGAAATATTAGGGGATAATTTTCCATTTAAAAATCGTGAAGAAAATTATCAATTAAGTGTTGCAACTTTTGATATATTTAAATATTTAACAAAAAAAGTAATGCAAGTAAATATTCCCTTTATATTAGAGAGTAACTTTAGAGATAGAGAATTTGAAGAACTGGAAAAGATATCAAAAGAGCATAGTTATGATATTTTATCAATCGTAGTTAGAAGTGATTTAAAAGAACTTCATAAAAGATTTGTTAACCGCATTAAGAATGAAAATAGACACATTGTTCATCAAGCGGTTGACTATTCTAAATTTGAAGATTTTGAAAAGCAAATATTATCTGATAGACAAAGAAATTATCCAGGAGAAGTTATTTATTTAGATAGTACAAGTTTTAAAGATTTAGAGAATAAGGAAACAAAACAATTATTGGATAAATATTTAAAATGAATTAGTAATAAAATAGTGACAGAAACATATATAATAGTAATAGTAAACTATTGACCATAAAATAAAAAAATGATAAAATAAACAGATAAAGGGAAGTAGCTAGAGCCTTTGCTTGTTGTATTCGTCATTACGGCTTATAATGCCCGGATACAAATTAAAATGCAAAACCTTTAAATATATTTTAAGGAGGATGTTATGTATCAAAAAGATTACAAAGATGTAATCAAAGAGTTTAATTCTGATGTTGATACAGGATTAAGTGAGCTTGAGTGTAACAAGCGTCGAGAAGAGGTTGGCTACAACGAATTACAGGGAAAGAAGAAACAAAGTTTATTAATTAGATTTTTGCTTCAATTTAAGGATTTGATGATTATTATTTTAATAATTGCGGGGGTTGTATCAATCATAATTGATCCGAATGAATGGATTGAAAGCATGATTATCTTTATTGTTATTACAATAAATGCAATTATTGGAGTAGTTCAAGAAAGTAAGGCGGAAAAGAGTTTGGAAGCTTTAGAAAAAATGGCTTCACCTTTATGTAAAGTCATAAGAGAAGGAAATACTATTCAAATACCAACAAGGTTGTTAGTCCCTGGGGATATTATCGTTGTAGCTGATGGCGATTTTATTCCTGGTGATGCGCGCATAATCGAATGTTCAAATTTACAAGTTGATGAATCTGCTTTGACTGGTGAGTCAGTTCCAGTAACAAAAGAAGCAAATGCAATTGAGGGTGACAATATTGCGTTGGGTGATATGAAAAATATGCTTTTCTCTTCTACTTATGTTACAAAAGGAAGAGGTAAGGCGATTGTTTGCTACACTGGAATGAATACACAAATTGGACAAATTGCTAAGATATTAAGTAATTCAGAAACAACAACAACACCATTACAAGATAAATTAAATCAAGTTGGTAAAATAATAGGTTTCCTTTGTATTGGAATCTGTATTGGTGTATTTATATTACAATATTTCACAAATGGCAATCAAGCATTAGCTGCTTTTAAAACAGCAATTGCGCTTGCTGTTGCCGCAATTCCTGAAGGGTTAGCCACAGTAGTTACTATAGTATTAGCAATAGGCGTTAGCACGATGTCTAAACAAAATGCTATAGTTAAAAAACTGCCAGCTGTAGAAACATTGGGGTCAACATCAATCGTGTGTTCTGATAAAACTGGAACATTAACACAAAATAAAATGACTGTTGTTGAAGTGTATAGAAATGAAATTAGAAAACTAGATCAATTAAATAATGAAGATATTGATTTGATAAAATATTTTGCCTTATGTAGTGATGCCAAAGTGACTATAATAGATGGTGTAGAAAAGAGAATTGGCGACCCAACAGAAACGGCTTTGATTGATTTAAATAATAAGTATGGACAAGACATTACTAATATTAAGAGACTAGCCGATGTGCCATTTGATTCTGATAGAAAAATGATGAGTGTTATTTGCGAAATAGAGGGAAAAATTCTATTAATAACAAAAGGTGCTCCTGATATTATTATTAAGAATAGTAATAAAACAAATAGTGCTAATAAACTTGATTATGCTTTACAAATAAATGATAATATGGCAGTTAGAGCTTTAAGGGTTTTAGGACTTGGTATTAAAAAGTTAGATAAGCTTCCTGATATAGTTGATGAATCAATTGAAAAGGATTTAACTTTCTTAGGTTTAGTAGGTATGATAGACCCATCAAGACCAGAAGTTAAAGATGCGATTAGTATAGCCACAAAAGCAGGAATTAGATCTATTATGATTACTGGTGACCATAAGGTTACAGCTATGGCAATCGCAAAAGAATTAGGAATCCTAAGAGAAGGAGATAAAGCATTATCATCTGATGAGTTATCAGAATTATCTGATGAATATTTAGAGGAACACATAGAAGATTATTCAGTATATGCTAGAGTTGCTCCAGAAGATAAAGTTAGAATTGTAACTGCATGGCAAAAGAAAGGTAAAATCGTTGCAATGACTGGGGATGGTGTAAATGATTCCCCTGCTCTAAAGAAAGCAGATATTGGGTGTGCAATGGGAATAACTGGTACTGATGTAGCTAAAGAAGCAGCTGATATGATTTTAGTTGATGATAATTTTGCCACAATTATTTCTGCTGTGAAACAAGGAAGAGGAATTTATTCGAATGTTAAGAAATGCGTTAAATATTTACTATCTAGTAATATTGGTGAAGTGATTACAATTGTTTTAGCATCAATATTATCAGTAATTATTGGAGCATCATTTGGAACTCCGCTATCTCCAATACATTTGCTTTGGATAAACTTAATAACAGATTCACTTCCTGCTTTTGGTTTAGGTATGGAAAAACCTCATGATAATGTAATGAATGAAAAACCTAGAGATAAGAAAGAAGGATTTTTTGCTAATAAATTAGGTCTTGAAATTGTTTTAGAAGGAATAATGATAGGTGTACTAACATTAGTATCTTATGTTTTGGGTGAGAAAGTAGGACATGAATATGGACAAACTATGGCATTTTTAACATTATCAGGATGTCAATTATTCCATGCTTTCAATGTGAAAAGTAAATCATCAGTGTTTAGAAAGGCAACATTTAATAATAAGACACTAAATATGGCATTTATTGTTGGATTTGCTTTGCAATTTGCGGTTATGTATATTCCGTTTGTTAATACAGAGATTTTTGGACTTGTTAGTCTAGATTTAAGTCATTTATTAATAGCAATAGGATTATCTTTCTGTACAGTAATAATTATGGAAATTGTAAAGTTAATTATTAGATTAACAAAAAGTTCAAAATAAAATATATAACTAATATAATAATGACATCTAAGTTTCTTAATAAGCATAGGTGTTTTATTTTACTTAAATTATAAATGACGTCATAATAATTATTAAGAAAGATTATTGGTATTATTATGCAAGAATATGAAAATGACAAAGTACTAATAAAAGGTAATAAAATAAAGACATTAAATGTTAAAAATCATTCTAATAAATATTATCAAAAAGAACTTTTAATATTTACTTTGAAGATTCTAAGAGGGTTTCTCTTAATCGGTTTAACCTTTGTTATATTATTACCTTTATATAAAATGTTTGTTGATTCGATAAATCTTCGTCCTTCCTATGATTATTATTTCATTCCTAATGGGATAACATTTAATAACTACATAAGAGTATTTGAACAATTCATTAATGAAGGGGTTTTATTGAACTCATGGACATTATCACTAGGTTGTGCCTTGATACAAGTGATGTTTTCATCTATTGTAGGGTATGGATTTATGAAGCTAGAAAAAAGTAATAAGTTTATGGGAAAAGTTATATTCTATGCTTACTTAATTTGCTTATTTATACCTCATGAGAATATGAGAGTAGGATATAAATATTTGTTAGTAGAGCATCCCCTATTTGGAATACAAATGTTTGGAAATAAATACGCTATATTTATAATGTATTTATTCGGAGCAGGTATAAAATCTCCTATTTTTGTATATTTGTTTAGAGCTTATTACTTGAATTTTAATAGTGAAATATTAGAACAAGCGCGAATAGACGGATGTGGGCCTATTAAAGAATACTTTAAAATAATATTGCCTTTATCATTGCCTGTGATTATACCAACATTTTTTTTGGCTTTTGCTTGGATATATAATGATGGATATTTCGTTGATTTCTTTGGTCTAGAATATAATAAATTCAATGTCATAGCTAGAAATATTTATCATGGTAGAGCAAGAGGAGGAGTAACATCGACAGCATTTGCGATGATGCTCCCAGTACTCCTTATGTATATACTTGTTGAGAGAAACTTAATTAAACCAGAAGTTTTGGATTACTCATAGTATAAATGTTATATATAAGCATATTAGATATAAAAAATGAGAAATATAATATGGAGTTGGATATGAAGACTATATGTAAGAGACTAACATGTAATAGTGAGTTAAGGAAAGAAATTTTTGCCTTAGCTAAAGATAACGAAGTACTAGCAGGAGTAATATTATCATCAGTTGGTTCGTTAAAGAGAGTGAAAATAAGATTGGCTAATGGGCAGGACATTATGGAGATTTGTGAGCCTCTAGAAATTATTTCACTTAATGGCACAGTGTCTAAAGAAAGAATCCATTTGCATATTTCCTGCTCGAAAACAAATGGAGAAGTTGTGGGGGGACATCTGCTTGATGGTGTCGTAAATACAACTTGTGAGTTAGTAGTCGGGTTAATAGATGGTTTTATTTTTGAACAAGAATTTGATAGAAAAACGGGATATAATGAGATTTTAATAAAAAATAAATAAAGAAATTAAAAATAAATAAAATAAAAATAAATTAATAAAGAATAGGAAAGTATTATGATAAGTTTAAGTGAAAAATACTATTTAGTTGTTAATGACAGATTTGAATTGTTTTACCGTGGTGTAATTAAAAGTTTTAATCCTTATAAATACTATGTGAAAGCTACATGTGATAAAGGATATACATATAATAGATATTTTACTTACACACCAAAAGATGGTGAAGAAGGTGAATATCAATTAACTATAGGAATATATGATGATGAAGGAAACATTATTGAAGAAAAGAAAACAACTTTAGTTGTTAATAAGCCTTTTGAAATTGAAAAGAAAGTTAATATATTATGTTTGGGAGATAGTTTAACTGTCAATGGTGTTTGGCCAAGTGTTGGGTATGAAAAATATAACGAGTTATATCCCAATAAATTAAACTTTATTGGAAAGATGAGAAAAGGTGATGTTGGATATGAAGGATATGGAGGATGGCAATGGGCTACTTTCTGTATGAATTATGTGAAAAGTCAAACATCAAGTGTTTGGGTAGAATGTAAGCATAATAAAACTGATAGAGATCAACATAGCACATGGGAAAATAACTCAGTTAAATGGGTATTGGAGACTATTGAGGAGAATAGATTAAAATTCAAAAGAGGAGAAGGGAATAACAAAGTTAATCCTGACATAATTGGACCATTTATTTCGATCACTGAAACAGAACATAATGAAGATATTGAAGTGATAAGTTATGAATATAGTGATGGAAATCCTTTCTGGTTCAATGATAAAGTAAGTTTTAAAGATTATGTGAAAAGTAATGGATTTGCGGATATTGATTATGTGTTTATACTGTTAACATGGAATGGGTTATGGAAACCTTTTAATAATGATTTTTCAGTTCATGATGAAAAATCAACTATTATATTAGATCAAATTCATGAAGACTTTCCTAATGCTAAAATAGGCTTGTTAGGGATTCAGTTACCGTGTCCAAACGGAGGTATAACAGCGTGTTATGGAGCTAATGGTAATTACCATGATTGGTATGGTGAAACTGTTTCTTGCTTTAATTACAACGAATTTTTAGAGGAAAAATGTAAATTAGATAAATATAAAGACTTTGTGAAATATTTTGATACGAAGGCTCAGTTCGATGCAGAGTATAATTATCATGTTAAAGATATGCCTGTAAATAACAGAAACTCTGAAAATACAGAAAGAGTAGGGATAAATGGAATCCATCCTTCGATGAATGGATACTTACAAATAGGGGATAGTTTTTATCGTGCTTTAATAGAAACATTATGCGGCAAAAAAAATAAATAAAAAATCTTTAAAAAATTAGTAATTTATGGTATAATATAATTTAGTCGAAAATTTAATGTATATTACATAAAATATACAGATTAAATATCATTTAGGAGGGCTAATATGGATTATGATAAGATAACCTCTCTATTAAATGGAGATTTAGAATCTTTTAAGACATTTAAAGATTATCTTTATGTACGACCAGACTATCAAAAAAGTTTGAAAGATGTAGAAGAGATAATTGATGTTTTAAATAATACCGATGATTTTGGTACCGTATGCTTAAAATTAGATGCTTTTAATAAAAAAAGAAATCTAATTAATACGATGTTTTCGTTAGCTGAGGTTAGGAATACAATTGATACTAATGACGCTTTCTATGAAGAAGAAAAAAACTTTATTGATGAAAATGCTCCTTTGTTTGAGGAGATTGATCAAAAGTTCTTGAAAGCTCTTTTAGAATCAAAACATCAACCTCAATTAGAGAAAAAATATGGTAAGAGATTGTTTGAATCGATTAGATTAAGTCTAGAAACATTTAGTCCAGAAATTATTGAGGAGCTACAAGAAGAAGGAAAGTTATGTAGCAAGTATGATAGACTTTTAGCCTCTGCAAAAATTGACTTTGATGGAAAAATATTGAATTTATCACAAATGTCTGCTTATATGCATAATCCTGATCGAAATGTGAGAAGAAATGCCGAAAAAGCTATTAGTGGTTTTTTACAAGAAAAGGAAAATGAACTTGATGAAATTTATGATAATTTGGTTAAAGTTCGTACTAAAATTGCGAAGAAACTTGGTTTTAAAGATTTTATTGATTTAGCATATAAAAGATTAGGCAGAACGGAATATAATAAAGATGATGTAAAGAAATATCGTGATGAAATCTTAACTGAAATTGTTCCACTTGTTGAAAAAATATATCAAAAACAAACGGAATTAATTGGTATACCAAAAGAAGAGTTTAGAAGTTATGATATGAATTATAAATTCGCTTCAGGTAATCCAAAACCAATTGGAGATACTAAACAAAAAATAAATAATGCATTAAAAATGTATTATGAGTTAAGTAACGAAACTGCAGAGTTCTCTGAATTTATGTTTGGGAAAGAATTAATAGATTTAGAGGCTAAACCAGGAAAAGTTGGTGGTGGATACTGTACATATTTCCCTAGTTATAAGTCACCATTTGTATTTTCAAACTTTAATGGAAGTAGCGGAGATGTAGATGTTCTAACTCATGAATTTGGTCATGCATTCCAAGTATATTCAAGTCGTAATTATGATTTTATGGAATATTATTTCCCAACAATGGAATCAGCTGAAATACATTCAATGAGTATGGAATTCTTTGCATGGCCATGGATGAAAGACTTTTTTGGAGAAGATGAACTTAAATATAAATATGAGCATTTAAGTGGATCAATAACATTTATTCCATATGGAGCTTTAGTGGATGCTTATCAACATGAAATATATGCTAATCCGGAATTAACAAAAGAGGAAAGAAAACAAGTTTGGCGAGAACTTGAGAAACAATATATGCCTTTTAAAGTTTATGAGAATGAGTTCTTAAATAAGGGTACTTGGTGGTATCGTCAAGGACATATTTTTGGATCACCATTCTATTATATAGACTATACTCTAGCTCAAAATTGTGCACACCAATTTTGGATTAAGAATAATGAAAATCATGAAAAAGCATGGGAAGATTATTTGAAAATATGCAAAGCAGGTGGAACTAAGTCGTTCTTAGAGCTTGTTGAAATAGCTAATCTAAAGAATCCTTTCATTAAAGGAACAGTAAAAGATGTAACTAATAAACTATCTAAATGGCTGGATGATTTAGATCTAAGTAAAATCAAATAACAATTATTAAGTATAGTGATATATGATTGATTCAAATGTAACACTTGAAATATTAAGCAAGTATGAAGATAAGGATTATAATTATCTCTTAGATAACTATAAGATGATTACAGAATATGATAATATAGATCAATCACTGATAGATGTTTATAATTATTTAATAAAGACATATTTTTACTTAGAAAGATTTGATGAAGTGATTAATTTCTTTAATTTATTAGAAATTAAAAGAATTGAATCAATTGATATTTTAATATATGGAATAGCAAGTAATTTATCGAAAGGAGACTTATATTCGATTATGAGAATCCTTAATAAGTCAGAGATGATAAATATTTCATATAGAACATATTTTGATGATGAAGATGCGAGTTTTCATAAAATATTAAAAGCAAAAGAACACGAACAAATATTATTAGTCTTAGGGCTATTTATAAAAAAATTATCGAAAGATTTCTTTAATGTTGCGACTATCGAAGAAATCAAAATTGAGCTATTTGAATTATTAGGTTTATTAACAGAATTTGGATATTCGAAAAATGTAATAAATAGCTTAATGCAAATAAGTATTTTAATATAAATACTTATAAATATTAAATAGGTAAAAAAATATATAAATAAAATGGAGAATTAAAATGAAAGTTAAAGTAAAAAAATTAGAAGAATTAAGTAAAGTTGAGTTAAGCGTTGTTTTCACAAAAGAAGAATATGATGTTGAATATGAAAAACAATTAGCAAAAGAATTAGAAACTGCAGAAGTAAAAGGATTTAGAAAAGGAAAAGTTCCTCGTAATATGTTTTTAAAGATGTATGGAGATGCTAAAGTTCATAGAGAAACAGTTGATGCATTAGTTAATGCTTCATATCCAGAAGCTGTAAAGATGAAAAAATTAGATGTTGTTTCTTATCCTGAAATTAGCATGCTTGATAAAGTGAAAGAAAATGAATGGGGTTATAAAGCAGTTGTAGCTGTATTCCCTAAATGTGATCCAAAAGATTATTTCGGAATTGAAGCTAAATTAGAAGAAACAAATATTACTGAAGAATCAGTAAATAATGAAGTAAATAGATTATTAAAACAACATGCAGATTTAGAAGTTGCTGAAGGTGCTGCTATTGAATTAGGTGACACAGCTGTATTTGATTTCTGCGGTTCAGTTGATGGTGTTGAATTTGAAGGTGGAAAAGCTGAAAACTATTCATTAGAAATTGGTTCTGGCCAATTTATTCCTGGATTTGAAGATCAAATGGTTGGAATGAAAGCAGGAGAAGAAAAAGTTGTTAAAGTGACATTCCCTGAAAAATATGGAAAAGAAGATTTAGCTGGTAAAGATGCTGAATTTAAAGTATTAGTTCATGAAGTTAAGAAAACTGTTTTACCAGAATTAAACGATGAATTTGTGGCATCATTAGAACTTGAAAATATTAAAACTGTTGATGAATGGAAGGAACATTTAAAGACTAATTTAGAAGTAGAAACAAAAGAAGCTAATAAAAACAAATTTGAAGATGAAGTGTTCACAAAAGTATTAGAAAACAATCCTGTTGTTATTCCTCAAGAAATGATCGATGCTCAAGTTGAACAAAAAGTTAATCAAATGAGTGAAATGGCTAAGAGCTATGGTATTCCAGTAGAATACTTCTTACAATATCAAGGTATTAAAGATGTTGAACAATATAAAGAATTAGTTACTCCTGGTGTTAAAGGACAAATTCATTTTGAAGTTGTAATTGAAGCAATTGCAAAAGCAGAAAAAGTTAAATTAACTAAAGAAGATTATGAAAAATACTATACAATCTTAGCTAAGGGTAAAGATCTAAAAGAAGTAAAAGCACAATATCCAAAGGAAAAAGTAGTTAGTTATTTCACATTACTAAAGACTCAAGATTTAATTTTAGCTAACGTTAAATAATATTATTTATAAATATAAATTATAAAAGCTGCAAAAATTCACATAATATAGAGAGGTGATATCGATGGCAAAAAAATCTGATAATCAAAAGGAAGTATGTTCATTTTGTGGGGTGGAACAATCAGATGATATAATCTTATTAAAGGAAAATGGAACTACTATTTGTAATGGTTGCATTGAATTCTTTTATCATAACTTAAAAAACATTGATGGATATAAGGAAGTCTATGATTTCAATGATGATTTAGTTGATTCAGATTACGATGATTCAGAGAATGATAATTTAGATTATGATGATTTAGATTATGACAATTTAGATTATGATGATTCAGATAGTGATGATTCTGAGAATAAAGATTCTTATACAAGAGATAGTGCTGAGGATTTTGCTAATGACTTTCTTAAGAGTCTTGAGAAACTAGGTGGATTTGATATTAATTTCCAAAAGAAGGAAGAACCAAAACCAAAGCATAAGAAAAGGAATTTTGATTTAAAAATCACTCCTAGAGAAATAATGGATAAACTTAATGAATATGTAGTAGGGCAAGATTATGCTAAAAAAGTGTTATCAGTAGCTGTTTATAATCATTATAAGAGAATTCAAAATAATTTATATAATGATAGTGAAGTTGATATTGATAAAAGTAATATATTGCTAATTGGTCCTACTGGTTCAGGAAAAACCTTGTTTGCAAGGACACTTGCTAAACTATTAGATGTTCCTTTTGCCATTGCTGATGCTACAACATTAACTCAGGCTGGTTACGTTGGTGAAGATGTTGAGAATGTGTTGTTAAGATTAATTCAAGCAGCTAATTATGAGATAGATGATGCCCAAAAAGGAATCATTTATATTGATGAAATCGATAAATTAGGAAGAAAAGGTGATAACCTTTCGATTACTAGAGATGTTTCTGGTGAAGGCGTTCAACAAGCACTTCTAAAGATTATTGAGGGAACAGTTGCTAATGTCCCTCCTGGTGGAGGAAGAAAACACCCTCTACAAGAGTTTATTGCTTTTGATACCACAAATGTATTATTTATTTGTGGGGGGAGTTTTGAAGGTATTACTGATGTAGTACAAAAAAGACTTGGTAAGACTGCAATTGGTTTTAACGAAAACAGTACTAAAGTAGAAAAAACTGAAAAAGAACTTTACAATATGATTACTCATGAAGATGTAAAAAAATTTGGTATTATTCCTGAATTAGTTGGACGTTTACCAGTTATTGCACCTTTATCAAATCTTGAAGTTTCTGATTTAGTAAATATTATTAGTGAACCTAAAAATGCAATTATTAAGCAATACCAAAAGATGTTTGCAATGGATGGAATTTCTTTAGAATTTGATCCTTCTGCTATTGAACAAATTGCTAAGGAAGCATATAAACAAAAAACAGGTGCTCGTGGAATTCGTGCAATTATCGAGAATATAATGTTGGAAATTATGTTTGAAATTCCTGAAGAAAAAGATTTAGAAAAATGTATTATTACTAAAGATGTAATTTGTAATAATGCTAAACCAACTCTTGTGAGAAAATCAAAATAATTTATAGGCATTAAATAATAAACTAAAAATTCATAAATTAAGAAAGAAATAATCTAATGAAAAAAAATAAGGAAAATAAAAATAAAGGATTAGAATTAAAATATAGAATTATCGATAATCACTTATGTGTTGCTCATTTTGCTATAAATAATGAATTGGCAAATAAAATCTATAATAAAATTAAATCCTTTGGGGGAGAACTAAAGAATATCTTTTTGGAAGAAATTGAATTAGGTTTGCTAGACAGTAAATTAATTATGAATAATGTATTCCCTTGTAGCAAAAAGAAAATATCTTATTTAACTAAACTTGAAGATAATGCACCATTAATAGGAATTGCTAAATTTGCGATAATGGTTGAAGGGATTAATGTGTCTCTCCCCGCAATTATTCCTAATGAAATAAATGCTAGTTTTAAAGATCTTGATTTACTAGCTGAAAATAGATTTAATGATTTCTTAATTGAAGAAGAGTTATGTTATTATAAAGATAGTGATGTAATTACAAAGAATTCATCATTCACCTATGATTTAATCAAAAGAAATCCTAAGAATAAAGAGGATTTCTATAAAGCGGAAGATCAAGTGTATGATTTAAATATTGAAGATGATTATGATCCTGAGATGTTGATTGGTAAAAAAATAGGAGATATAATCATCCTTGATGATAGTTCGTATATTTTAGAAGCAGAAATTAAAGATATAACTAATACTATCCCTTACACTGAAACTAAATATAATGTAAATGATATTTCAAGTTTTGGATTTAATACATTTAAAGAACTGAAGGAAGTTTATATTAATGGTTTTAAATTGTGTGAGAGAATTAATAAATATATTGATTTTATCTTTAGATTTGTGGGGAAAAAAACAAATATTGATTTTCCACATAGTTTAAAAAAATTTTATAAAAGTATGGAACCTCACACTGTGAATGATTTATCCTCAAATGATAATATCAATAGTCGAATTAAAAGGGGTATATTATTTGACATGATTGCTAAAATGATTGAGAGTAAATCGGATTTTGGAGAATTATATTCTTTAAAGAATATTAATATTACCGATATTTTACATTCGTATTGTGATGTACTTAAGATTATGGACTTCAAAGATATGATGACTAAGTACTTTGTGCTTTCATACTATGCTAGAAATAAACTAATAAAAGGAATAGATTTAAAGATATAATAAATAGTTAACTCTATAAAATAAATTCTATAAATAAATTTAATGATATGAAGGTGGTGAATAGAGTGTTTTCAAATGAGACTATTGAAACATCTGTGATTCCTGCGATTATTCTTAGGAACACAATACCTCTTCCAAACAATGAAATTAAAATTGAAACAATGAATCCTTTATATATTGAGACATTAAAGGTTTGCCAAAATGAAGGTCAATATATAGCACTATTAATACCGAATAATCCTCTTTCTAGAGAAGAGAATAGAAATGTATTTCATATTGGTGTAGTTGCTAAATTGTTATCATTAACTAGTGGGCCAACTGTTATTGCAAAAACTTTAGGTGTTGTAAGATGTAAAGTGTTAGATCTAAAGAAAGAAGGATTAACATTAAGAGCATCAATAACTACAATGCCAAAAGAAAGTGAAGACACCAATGAAGAACTTATCTATATTAGAATGCTAGTTAATGAAATTGAAAAGAATGGATCAAAAATATTTGGTAATAATAAAGACTTTTCTACAATGATGCTTCAAGGAGTGACTACAGATAAGTTAACAGATATATTAGCTTATAATATGAATATTGAATTAGGAGCTAAGATTAAATATTTAATTAATCCAAGTGTAACTCAAAGATTGAAGTTTGTTGTGGAAGATGTTAAAAGAGAAAAAATTGTTTCAGAAATTGATGCGAAGATTGAAGAAGAGGTTCGTAAATCAATAAATGAAAACCAAAGAGAGTATTATTTACGAGAAAAAATGAAGGCGATTCAAAATGAATTAGGTGATAAAGCTCGAAAAGAATCAGATATAGATGAATTAAGAAAAAGAATTTTAGAGTGTAAGATGCCTAAAGAAGTTGAAGAAAAAGCATTAGCAGAACTTAATAAATATTCTTCATTAAGTTCTAATAGTGGTGAAAGTGCTATTTCTCGTAATTACCTTGAATTTATGGTTAGTTTACCATGGAGCAAGGAAAGTAAGGATAATACAAATATTAAAATTGCAAAGGATCAATTAGATAGTGATCATTATGGTTTGGATAAAGTAAAGAATCGTATACTTGAATATCTAGCTGTTAGAATAATGACAAAGAAAAATCCTCAAGCTATTTTATGTTTAGTAGGTCCTCCAGGTGTTGGGAAGACTTCTTTAGCTAAAAGTATAGCTTTAGCATTAAATAAAAAATTTGTAAAACAATCTTTAGGTGGAGTTAAAGATGAATCTGAAATAAGGGGTCATCGTCGTACTTATTTAGGTGCTCTTCCAGGAAGAATTTTACAAGGAATGAAGAACGCGGGAGTGAATAATCCAGTATTCTTGTTAGATGAAGTCGATAAATTGACTAGTGATTTTCGTGGTGATCCTGCTAGTGCTTTATTAGAAGTGTTAGATGGTGAACAAAATAAGTTCTTTAGTGACCATTATTTAGAAGAACCTTTTGACTTATCAAATGTGTTCTTTATTGCTACCGCAAACTATCTAGAAAATGTTCCTGCTCCTTTAAGAGATCGTATGGAGATTGTAGAACTAAGCAGTTATACTGAATATGAAAAATATGAAATTGCTAAAAGACATTTAATTGATAAACAATTATTTATTCATGGCTTGAGTAAATGCGATTTTGAATTAACAGATGACGCTGTATGGGCTATAATAAGAGATTATACAAAAGAAGCTGGAGTAAGAGAATTAGAAAGATTAATAGGTTCTCTTGTTAGAAAAGCTATTAAATCTATTTTAATGGAAGAAAGTAAGAAGGTAGTTATAACTGCAGAAAATATAGCAGACTGGTTAGGAAAACCTAAGTTTACTTTTAATAAGGCAGAAATTAAGCCGCAAATTGGTGTTGTGACTGGTTTAGCTTACACACAATATGGTGGTGATACACTAGCTGTTGAAGTGACTTATTATCGTGGACAAGGTAGGATTGTGCTTACTGGAAAACTTGGTGATGTTATGAAGGAATCTGCACAAGCTGCTTTAAGCTATGTAAAAGCAAATAGTGAAAAGTACGGAATTGATGAAAAATTATTTAGTGAAATAGATATTCATATTCATGTTCCTGAAGGTGCTGTTCCTAAAGATGGACCTAGTGCTGGTGTAACTATGACAACTGCAATTATTTCGGCTTTATCTAAAAAGTTTGTAAATAATAAGGTTGGAATGACAGGTGAGATAACTTTGACTGGACAAGTGCTTCCTATTGGAGGTTTGCGTGAAAAGTCAATTGCGGCTCATAGAAGTGGATTAGTTAAAATTGCTATTCCAAAAGATAATGTAAAAGACATCGATGAAATACCTGAAAGCGTGAGAAATGATTTAGAAATTATTCCTTGCGATACAATAGATGAGGTTGTTAATATAGCTTTAATAGATTAATGAGTAATATTAAATAGCTGATAAGCATCTAAAAATCTATTATTTTATCCTTGATTTTTACAACTATATATGATATAATATATATGTTATTTAATCGATATTAATTGTGGAGGGCTTATGAACGCTATAGATGTATTATTATTAATAGTATCAATTTTGCTAATTGGTATCGTTGTGCTTCAAAAATCTGATGAAGATGCAACAAAAGCATTTACTGGAGAAAAGTCTGAATTATTCTCTAATAAAAAAGAAAGAGGAATTGAACTTTGGATCAAACGTATTACTGCTGGTCTATGTGTTGCGTTCCTAGTATTAGCAATTATCGCTGCATTCTTTGTTGTGCGTTTTACTATTTAATAGTTTAAACTAAATTGTAATTTATGGGCCTATATTTGGCCCATTTTTTATACTAAATTATCAATATAAAAATATAATTATCTAGAAAGGAGGATTCATATGTCAATAAATAATTTAAAAACTGAAATTAAAGAATCAATTATTGAAATTATTAAAAATGTCAAATATGAGCCAGTAACTTATGATGAAATGAAGAGGATGTTATTGTTAGAAGATACAGAAGAAAATAACAGTAACTTTGATGAAGTAATTAATGAGTTGGTTAATGAATATAAATTATTTATTAATAAGAAGGGCTATTTATTGAATGACCGTAAAGCTAATAAATTTATTGGTACTATTTCAATTAGAAATAATGATTATGGTTTTGTTACTAATGATTATTGCGACGACTTCTATGTTGATGGTTTTGATTTTAACGAAGCTATGGATAAAGATATTGTTCTCTATTCAACGAGTAAATATCAAATGGGTAATAAATACTATTATAATGCTAAAGTTTTAAAGATTATTAAGAGGAGATTTGAATACCTTGTTGGAGAAATTATATATGAACATGGAAGAACATATTTATCTTGTAATGAAAAAGGATTAAACAAGAAGTGTATTGTATCTAAAATAAATAAAGGTAAAGTTGGGGATATAGTTCGTGCTAAAATTATCAGTTATGATTATTGTTTAAAAGTAGAAGTGATTGAAATTTTGGGTAATAGTAAAGAACTAGGTATGGATATTACTAGCGTAGTCGCTAAAATGAATATTCCATATGTTTTCCCAGAGGAAGTAATAAAGGCAGCTAATTGTTTAGAAGATGGGGCTGATAAGGCTAAATATGAAGTCTTTGATAAGGATTTAATCTTTACAATTGATGGTCTTGATGCTAAAGATTTAGACGATGCCGTTAGTATTTCTAAAAATGATAATGGTAATTATAATGTTGGCGTTTATATTGCTGATGTAAGCTATTATGTAAAAGAAGGCTCAGAAATTGATATAGAAGCATTAAATAGGGGAACTAGTATTTATTTAGTGGATAGAGTTATTCCGATGCTTCCAGTAAAATTATCAAATGACTTATGTTCTCTTAATCCTAATCAAGAAAAACTTGTTATGGCACTATTTATGGAAGTAAATAATAAAGGTGAGGTTGTTGATGCAATAGTTAAAGAAGGAATTATTAAAACAACAAAAAGACTGTCATATGAAGGATGTAATAAATTATTTGAAACTGGTAGCGTAGACAATAAACAAATAGCTGATGACTTAGTTGGTAAGGAATGTGGAGGAGTTGAATACTCAAGTTTAGATTTGGCATTAGATTCATTAGGTCTGATGAGAGAATTATCACAAATATTACAAGAAAAAAGAGATAAAAGAGGTTCAATTAATTTTGATGTAGATGAAGCAAAAGTAATTGTTGATGAAAAAGGAAAAGCTATTGATATTGTTTTAAGGGAAAGAGGAATTAGTGAAAAAATCATAGAAGAGTTTATGATATTAGCTAATGAAACCGTTGCTGAAATGATTTATCAAATGGATTTACCTTTCATTTACCGTATACATGAAGAACCTGATTTGGTAAAATTTCATTTATTAAAAGAACTAGTAAGTTCTTTGGGTTATAGTGTTAAAAGTTTACATCCAAAAGAGTTACAAAAACTATTAGCAAAGATTGATGAAACTAAGGAGCATTCATATATTAAAAATTCTATCTTAAGACTAATGAATAAAGCAATATATAGTGATGAAAATGATGGACACTTTGGATTAGCGAGTAGATGGTATACGCATTTCACTTCACCAATTAGAAGATATCCAGACTTATTAGTCCATAGATTACTTAGAAAATATTTAATTAATAATAATACAGAATTAGACTCAAATAAGTATAATAAACTAAAAGAAATAATTAGTGATATAGCCAAAAAATGTAGTAATCGAGAAAAAGTTGCTATAGAGTGTGAATATAAAGTTTTAGATATGAAAAAAGCCGAATATATGGAGAAATATATTGGCGAAGAATTTGAAGGAGCAGTAAGTTCTATTCATAGATTTGGAATTTTTGTTACTCTACCAAATACTGTTGATGGTTTACTATCAAGCAGAGGGCTATCTAAACATGACTATATTTATAATTTAGAAACTAATTGCTATTTCAATTATAAAACTGGAAAAAAATTATCATTAGGTACAAATGTAAAAGTTGTGTTAACTAAAGTAAATAAAAAATTAGGTGAAATTGATTTTGATTTAGTGTATAATAAAGTAAGAAATAAAGATAGAGTTAAAAAAAGATACAGAGATACGAATAATACGAATATAGAAAGGGAAAAAAGGAAAAATGGAAAAAAGAGGAAACATAAAAGTAATCGCTAATAACAAAAGTGCTTATCATGATTACTTTATCGAAGAAGAACTTGAATGTGGGATTGTTCTTTTTGGAACTGAAATAAAATCAATAAGACAAGGTCAAGTATCTATAAAAGAAGCATATTGTGAAATTAAAGATGGGGATTTATTAATTACAGGTATGCACATAGGGGTTTATTCTCATGGTAATATATTTAACCATCAAGAGAAAAGAGATCGTAAGCTATTAGCTCATAAAAAAGAGATAAGAAAGTTTGGACAAAAAGTTAAGTTAGAAGGATTAACAATTATACCATTATTAATATATTTAAAAGGTGGATTGTGTAAAGTTAACATTGCTCTATGTCGTGGTAAGAAAAAGTATGATAAGAGAGAAGATATGAAGAAAGAAGACGCAAAAAAACAAATAAAACAAGCTAGGAATAAAAAATATATTTATTAAAAATTTATTAACGGTGATAATATGAAGTGTTTAAGATGTGGAAAAGAAATAGATAATAATTCGATAATTTGTGAAAATTGTGGGTATGATGTTTCCCAACAAACAAATTATAGAACTATATATGTTGAAGCTGACCCTGATATGTCAAATAAAGAAATTGCAAAGTATATTATTGCGCCAATACTTACATTTGTTTTTTCTCTTTTAGCTTCACTATGTTCTATATTAATTGTATTTACTAGACCAATATCAATTCTTGTAACAATATTATTTGTTATATTTTTTGCTATATCATTTTTCTTTTCTACAAGAAAAACATTAGTTAAACTTAAGCCAGTAAGAAGTTTTGGAGTTGGTCTTTCCTATGTTAGCTTCTTTTTCTCCATATTAATTATTTTTTATAATTTAATTAATATGTAATTTATTTGTATTTGTAACATAGATTTAATCTACTTCATATAAATAAATGAGGTGAATAAATTTATGAATGAGTTTTTTATAAAACAAAATAAAGAAAATAATAAAAATAGACGAACAAATTCTTTTGGTTTATATAATGAGGAATTTGAGAATAGCAATTTTAATTATAATTCAAATAGTTCTAATAGAAGTGAATTGTATGTTGTAAAAAGTGGGGATTCGCTTAGTAAGATAGCTAAAAAATATGGAGTGCCTGTAAAAACAATAATGGATGAGAATAACCTTTCTTCAACAACTATTTATCCAAAACAGGTTATTGTTATTCCTATGGAGATTACTAATGTTGGGATGTTTTTTGAGGAGTATGAAATCTTACCAAATGAAACATTGGAGATAATAGCTAATAAACTTGGAGTTACTCCTGATTTAATATCAAGATATAATGATATCTCAAGATTAATTCTGATGGAAAATCAGACATTAAAGATTCCTAAAGTTATGAATACGCATACTATCATGGAGAATGATACTTTAGAGTCTATATTAAAGAAATACAATATGACAGCAGAAGAACTTATAGAATATAATAATGATAGTTGGTTAAGACCTTATAACGTAATAAATGTAAAATAATGGCTTTAAATAGCCATTTTTATATATTTATGTAAATAGTTGCTAAAGTATGGTTTAAAACAATATTTTATGCTTGTTAATTGGCGGTTAATCGTTTTTTATTTGCTAGAGGTAAAGTTATTAATAAAATTATTTAAAAGATTATATCGAAAATTTTAATTGCTTGAAAAATTAATTTTTACAATATATTTAATATTTATATGAAAATATGTTATAATA
>JAZNJG010000180.1:0-7377 GCA_045577945.1 Bacilli bacterium
AAGACAAGATGACAAGTAAAGAATACCAAGACCCCTTTAAGGGGTAAGCCATAGTGTGAAACACGGTTGTCAGACTGTCACAAGACTCTTGAGAGTCGCCGTGAGGTAACAGGCCCTTATAGGGTAGCCGAAAAACCGCACGTTTTACGTGCGGTTATTATTTGACTAAAAACATAATAAATGATAAAATATATAATATAAGATAATGAGGAGTAAAATATATGAGATATAGTTGTTTAAATGGTTGGACAAATTATACTAGCATTGATAAGTTAATTGAGGAAGGACAGTTTCCAAGATCAAATGTGTTGGAACTTGCAAGGATGCTTGATAAAGATATATCTAATGAACAAATTTATAATTTTTTTGAGGACAAAAGAGAAGACTACCTTCCAATAGTTTTATTTAACAGTGTGAAAGAAACTAATTATGAAGCTTTAAAAGAAGAATTAAATGAATACTGTTCTGGCGAAGATAGTGAACAAGGTGACTTTTTTAACATGTTAGTGATGGCATTATTTTGTGCTAGAAAAAAATATTCTGAAAAATGGGAAAAATATTTAAATTATAATTATAATTCAGATATAACATTTGAACAACACTTAAAGTTGTTTGAAGATGTAATTAACTATGTTTTGGATGTTATTGACATTCCTACGATTAAAGTATGTGAATATCGCTATCAAGAAGATGAGCCAAAGTATAGTTATTATGATCGTATTTATTATAGACAAGATGTAAGAAAAGTATATCTAGTAAGAAATAATTTTAGCGGTTATTATCAAGAAACAATGTACTATTGGGTATTCCAAGTGGTTTCAAAAATAATGCTATATGAAATTGAAGAAAGTGAAGAATATAACGAATACTTAAATATAAGTTCAAATGATGTTAGAGAATTAAAAAAAGACTCAGAGCAACTTTCAAAAGTATATAATGGGATAGCTAATGTTCTTTCACAATACTATGGAATATATTCAAGAAGTAAATAATATGAATTATAAAATATAAATATAGAAGAGGAATTGTTATGAAAAAAATATTTAGTAAGATAGTTTTAATATTTGTATTACTAATAGGGTTATTTGCATGTGAAATACCAACAAGTAACTTTGATTATGAACTTGAGTTTTCAAAAATTGAGGCAAAGATTGATGATGAGATATTAACGAATATTAACTTACCTAAAACAAGTGGATTTGCAACTGTAGAATGGGTTTCATCAAATCCAGATGTTATTGATTCTGATGGAAAAGTAAATAGACAAAAAGAAGATGTTGAAGTCATTTTATCATGTAGAATTTCATATGAAGGAATATCTCAAATATTTGAGAAAAAAGTAATTGTTAAAAAAATTGATACTATAGAAAATGAATATGATTTAATAAAAGATGTATTAACTACTGAATCAGGGACATATCAAGTGAGTGGTGAAGTAGTAGCAGTAAATAGACAAAGCTTTCTAGTGTCAGATGGCAGTGGATCTATTTTAGTATATAAAGGATCAACATGGCAATGTGATGTAAGAGTTGGTGATATTGTTAAATTAGATGGTGATACTACAACATATAGTGGATCAGTACAATTTGGCCAATCAACAAAATATGAAGTAATAGATACTAAAGAAGTTTCATATGGAATCCCAGAAGTGTTCAATGGATATAAAGTTAATGAATATGTGGCACAAAGTCAATACAAAGCTAAATATGTTGAAATAGAGGGTGTTTTACAAATAAACGGAACATATTTTAATTTTACTATTGATAATGCCTCAGTAATGGGAAGTATAAGTTATCCTTTTAATGAAGATGAATTAACAGAGTTAAATGGAAGTAAGATAAAAGTAACTGGATATTTAACAAGTGTATCAGGCAATGGAAGTTATTTAAATATTATAGTTACAAAAGTATCAAAAGTAGAAATAGTTATTCCAGATGGAGAAACAGCTATTTCACAAATATTAAATTCTGAATTAGGAACATATAAAACTAGAGGAAAAGTTATTGGAATAAATGCACAAAGTTTTATCGTTTCTGATTTATCTAAACATATTCTAGTATATAAAGGATCAACATGGCAATGTGATGTAAAAGTTGGTGATATTGTAACTTTAACTGGAACAACTACAATTTATGGTAATTCTGTACAATTTGGACAAGATTCTGTTTATGAAGTTATTTCTCATGATAATGCATTTGAGTATGGTTCACCAATCGAAGTTAGCAACAATGATATATCACAATATTATTATGCTGATAAAGTAGATATTGAATATATTGAAATTGTTGGGACTTTAATTTCTAGTGGTAATTATTATAATTTAGAATTTGCAGGTCTTGAATATGTCGGCAGTATTACATACCCACTTGATCCAAGTGCGCTAGTTCCATATTATAATAAATTAGTGAAAGTAAGGGGATATGTTACTAGTACTAGAGGTGTATATCTAATGATTTCTTATACAAATATTGAACTTGCGGAAAATGAAAATCCAAGCAATATATTAGATTTACACATCTTAGAGTTTAATGATACTCATGGATATATTCTTCAAGATGAAAACGGCATGAATGGTTTATCTAATGCAGCATATTTAGTAAATCAAATTAGAAATGCTAATCCAAAAGATGATGTTGTTTTGGTTGCAAATGGAGATATGTTCCAAGGTACTGCAATTTCTAATATTACTAAAGGATTAAGTGTTATCGAAGCAATGAATGTGATGGGATTTGATTGCATGGGATTTGGTAATCATGAGTTCGACTGGGGAATTGCTGAGGTAATAAAATACTTTGATGGTGATAAATCTAATGGGGAAGCTAATTTCCCACTTCTAAACACTAATATATTTAATAAGGACCAAACACTATTGCTTGATGATAACATTGTTAAGAGTACTGTCCTTGAAAAAGAAGGAATAAAAGTTGGCATAATCGGTTTTATTGGTGACGTATACAATTCTATTAACTATAGCGTAGTAAGAAATTATTATTTTGATGACAATATTAACCTTGTAAAAGATGAAGCTATCAACTTAAAAAATCAAGGAGTAGATGTAATTGTAGTTAGTGTTCATGGTGGTAATTCTCGTGGAGTGGAAAGTTATAATGTAAATACATCTCTAGCAAATTTAAGTTATAATGGTGACTATCTAATTGATGCAATTATTAATGGTCATACTCATTCATATCAAACTGGTTATATCTCACGTAACGGCGTAAAAGTTCCGGTTGTACAAGGTGGAAGTAATGGAGAAGCATTTGGTGATCTTACTTTAACTATCAATCTAGATACAAAAGATGTAATCGATTGTAATTCTTTAATTTATAATACATATAATGCATATAACAATTATGATGAAAATGTTGAAAAGGTCATTGATGAAAATTTAGAAAAATATGATGATTTATTAAATGAAGTATATACTGTGTCTGATGTTACAATAACAAGTACTAGTGCATATTACTCATGGATTGGAAGTGTATTATGTAAAGGAACTGGAGCCGATATTTCTATCTGCAATACTGGTGGTGTTAGAGCTACTGGTGATGTGGTAAAAGGTGGAAATATTACACTAGAAAATATGTATATGATTAATCCATTTGATAATTTTATTGTTTTAGTTAAATTAACAGGAGCTGAAGCTAAAGAAGCTTTATCATCATCTGGATATATTATTGGTGGATTAAATAAAAATAGCTTAGATAATTCTAAAATATACACGGTTGCAGTTGTAGACTATGTATACTATAAGTCATATTTCCCTCAAAAAGAAGATGCAGTTGTCTTAAACTGGACAATGAGAGACTTATTGATTGAAGATTTAAGATTAAGAGATACATTCAATCCTATATCAGATTATGAATCTAAACTTACAAATTTAGTAGATTAGATATAAAAAATACATAAAAAATGACTTCTTATGAGGTCATTTTTTTATGTAAAAAAAATGCAAAAAAAGCCCAATATTTATTAAAATTAGTAGCATTTTTTTCTTGTAAAAAGAGGTAAAAAGTAGTATAATATATAGGAAATATTTTGAGATAAGGAGATAGAAAATATGGCGCAAAATAGTTACATTAATGATGAATTGTTGAAACAAATATCTGAAAAGTTAGGAGTTACAATTGCTCAAATTAATGCTGTTTTAAAATTAATTGAAGATGGTGGAACTGTTCCATTCATCGCAAGATATCGTAAAGAAGTTACTGGTGGTTTAGATGAAGACCAAATCAGAGCAATATATCAAGAATGGGATTATGGACAAAAACTTGCTGAAAGAAAAGAAGATATAATTCGTTTAATTCAAGAAAAGGGTAAATTAACTGATGAAATTAGACAACAAATTATTGTATCTAATAAGTTAACTGAATTAGAAGATATTTATCGTCCATTCAAAGAAAAGAAAAAGACTAGAGCAACTGATGCTAAGAAAAAAGGTCTTGATGGATTGGCTAATTATTTATTATCATTCCCTACTGAAGGCAATGTTGAAGAAGAGGCTGCTAAATATGTTACAGTTAATCCAACAGAAGAAATGGTTAAAGAAGGAACTGTGGTAAAGAATGTTGCTGATGCTCTACAAGGAGCTCAAGACATTATTGCTGAAATCATTAGTGATGAGCCAAAATACCGTCGTTGGATTCGTCGTTTATTCCAAATTCAATCATCTTTACAATCTCAATTAAAAGATGTTACATTAGATGAAAAACATACTTACGAAATGTATTATGATTATAAAGAGCCATTAAATGAAATTAAACCTCATAGAGTTCTAGCTATTAATCGTGGAGAATCTGAAAAAGTTTTAAGAGTAGCAATCGTAGAAGATGTAGAAAGAGTTCATAAATTCTTAACACGTCAAGTTGTTGCAAACCCTGCTTCTATCACAGCTCCATATGTTGTTTTAGCTATTGAAGATAGTTATAAGCGTTTAATTAAACCTTCTATTGAAAGAGAAATTAGAGCTGAATTAAAGGAAAAAGCTGAAGATCATGCAATTTCAATTTTTGCATTAAACTTAAAGAATTACTTGTTAACTCCTCCAATGAAGGGAAAAGTTGTTCTTGGTGTTGACCCTGCATATCGTACAGGTTGCAAGTTGGCTGTAGTTGATGCTACTGGTAAAGTACTAGATAAGGGTGTAATTTTCCCTAATCAAAAGAATAAAGAAGAAGTTGTAAGTGAAGTAAGAACTGCACAATCATTGGAATTAATAAGAGCCATTATTCAAAAATATGATGTAGAAGTTATCGCAATCGGTAATGGTACAGCAAGTCGTGAAACAGAAAGTTTTATTGCTTCTTGTATTAAACATATAGATAAAGATGTTCATTATATTATTGTTAATGAAGCTGGTGCTTCAATTTATTCTGCTAGTAAAATAGCTCAAGAAGAATTCCCAGATTATCATGTAGAAGAAAGATCTGCAGTTTCAATTGCTCGTCGTTTACAAGATCCACTTAGTGAACTTGTAAAAATTGATCCAAAATCAATAGGTGTTGGACAATATCAATATGATGTTTCTCAATCTAAATTAAGTGATCAATTAGACTTTGTTGTTGAAACAGCTGTTAATAGTGTTGGTGTTAATATAAATAGTGCGTCTGTTCCTCTATTAACAAGAGTTTCAGGGTTAAATGCTAAGACAGCTAAATTAATCGTTAGCCATCGTGATGCTAATGGACCATTCAAGACTCGTAATGATATTAAGATTAAAGGAATTGGAGCTAAGACTTTAGAACAAGCTATTGGTTTCTTGAGAATTCCAAATGGTGATGAAAAACTAGATATGACTAGTATTCACCCAGAAAGTTATGCAGTAGCTGAAGAAATTTTAGCTAAATTAGGTTTCACAAAAGATGATATCGGTTCAAAAGAGTTACAAGCTAAAATTGCTAAATTGAATAGAAAGGAATTCATTAAGAACTTTAATGTTGGTGAATATACTTTCAATGATATTTTAGATGCATTTGTTGCTCCATTAAGAGACCCTCGTGATAAATTTGATAAACCAATCTTACGTAGTGATGTACTTCACTTAGAAGACTTACTTCCAGGAATGGAATTACAAGGAACAGTTCGTAATGTTGTTGACTTTGGTGCATTCGTTGATTGTGGTGTTAAAGAAGATGGTTTAGTTCATACTTCTCGTATGACTAAAAAATATATTAAACATCCATCTGATGTTGTAAGCGTTGGTGACATTATTAAAGTATGGGTAGTTAGTGTTGATTTACATCGTAAACGTGTTGAATTAACAATGATTGATCCTCATACAGGTAAATAAATAGTAAATAATATCTCACTATAAATATTTTATAGTGGGATTTTATTTTTTATAGGCATTAATACAGAGAAATTATGAATTCTTTCATATATTAATTATGGAGGTTATATGAATGAATGAAATAGATTATTTAAGAAAACAAAAACATTATCAAAATAATAATTTGTTTTCACCAGATGAAGCAATTCAATATGGAACTGCTTTTAAAGCTTTAGCTATTCCATATAAGAATTACAAAACCGCAAATGTTGTTGCCACAAACGAGAAGGAGAGACTAATGTTAGATATACAAAAATATGATCTTGTATGTCATGATTTAGGATTATATTTAGACGTATTTCCAAATGATGGAGAAATAATAAATATAAGAGATAATTATTTAAAAATGCTAAGAGAATCAGAAGAAAAATATGAAAAAAAATATTCACCATTCAATAAGTGTTCTGATAAATTAGACAAAGTACCATTTTCATGGAGCACATCACCATTTCCGTGGGGTGGTAAATAATGTTTACATATCAAAAAAGATTATTGTTCCCAGTAAATATTAAAAAAAAGGACTTAAAGATGGCACAGTGTTTATGGACTCAGTATGGTGGTCCAGATGGTGAACTAGGAGCATGTATTAGATATTTTAATCAAAGTTTTAAGATGCCTGATGAAAAGGGAAAAGCTCTTTTAATGGATATTGCAACAGAAGAATTTGGACATGTAGAAATGATAAATTCAATGATTTGTCAGCTTACTAAAGGAGCAACATTGGAAGAACTTAAAGCTGCTGGTTTAGATAAAATGTATGCACAAAGAGGTTTAGATCATTTTCCTCAAGATAATAATGGGGTTCCATTTACAGTTGTAGGTTTAGGTGCTGTAGGATGTCCAATTGCTGATTTATATGAAGATATGGCAGCAGAACAAAAAGCAAGAGCAGTGTATGAACATTTATTAGATTTAGCAAATGATCCTGATGTAATATCTGTTTTAGTATATTTAAGGGAAAGAGAAATAATTCATTTTAATCTATTCAAAGAACTTTGTGAGAAATACGAAAAAGAATATAGAGAATAAATAATAAAGTTGTAAAGCAA
>JAZNJG010000181.1:0-9076 GCA_045577945.1 Bacilli bacterium
AATGATTCTTCAATAATAAAACTTTCAAAAAATGAAAGAATAATAAATAATATTAATAAAGATATTATCATTTTACTATTGATATTAACAATTTTATCAAAATTAGCTTTAATTAAATAACCTATAGTTATTAATGGGAAAGCAAAAAATAATCCGTTTCTAACTGTTCCAAGATATTGTAATGTATTATTGATTTTAACAAAAGAATCATTACAAAAAAGTGGCAAATAAGAGTTTAAGAAGACTCCAGCCAAATATAATGTCAAAATAATAATAAGTTTATGCACATCTTTAATCTTTATAAATAACCATAATAATAATATTCCATATATGGAGTTAATGATAAACCATAAATGGCGATATCCAAAAAACAAATAATACAATATTTGAGGTATTGAATTATTCTCATATATTATTATAGGAAAATATATTAATGTTGATATAATGTAAAGATTTAATAGTTTAATTATTCTTTTTTTAAATATATTATTTATATTATTTTTCTCAGTATTTAAATTAAATGGTTTATTAAGAAAGAAACCAATAGAAATAAAGAAAAAAGGAACAGCAAATCTAAAGAACCACTGACCATAATATAAATCCAAAGATTCTTCTCCAAATATAGGTAGACAATGCGAAGCTATAATTAAAATAGCCGCAATAAATTTAATAACATCTATCTTATAATAATCATTATATCTTGTATTTAAGTTCTCCATGTAATAATCCCTATTTTATAATTTACTTTATTATATATTAAATCTACTAAAAATACAATAAAGCCTTCAAGAAAATATGAAGGCTTTTATTTGATATTTTTAAATATGCTCATCAATGGATAATATTTATTATTTACTATCTTTGAATTTACATCTTGTAATTTGTTATTTTTTGATTTTTTAATTACAAAAAATAAATACTCAAATGGTATATATACCAAAGCAAATAAGACAAATATCGAAAACAAGACTATCAAGGCAGGTGAGAAAACAAATAATAATACTAAAAATATAATTTTCTTTGCTATTCTTTTATTTTTCATCGGCGAATTGTAACAAGTATAATTTATAATATCTTCCTTGTTTCTTTAGTAACTCTTGATGTGTTCCCTCTTCAATAATTTGTCCATTATTGAAAACGTATATTTTATCAGCATGTTGAATAGTTGATAAACGATGGGCCACAACAATTACAGTTCCATTCTTCATTATTTTTTCTAATGAATCTTGAATTAAACTTTCAGTTTCCGTGTCAATATTTGCGGTTGCTTCATCTAGAATTAATACATTAGGTTTATGAGCAATAGTTCTCGCAAAAGAAATTAATTGTCTTTGTCCTAAAGAAAAATTATTTCCACGTTCTCTAACTTCTTCTTCATATCCGTTTGGTAGTTTATCAATAAATTTGGAAGCATTAACATATTCAGATGCTTTAATAACATCTTCTTTAGAAATTGAATCATCATTTAATTGAATATTTGATATAATATTACCGCTAAACAAGAATACATCTTGTAACATTTGAGCAATTTGTTTTCTTAATGATGAAAGTTTAATCTTTTTAATATCTACACCATCAATTAATATTTGACCTTTTTGAATATCATAGTTTCTACAAATTAATGATAAAATGGTTGTCTTACCAGAACCAGTTGTCCCAACAAAGGCTACAGTATCATCTTTATGAATATGAAAAGAAACACCTTTTAAGACCCATTCATTTGGAATGTAGCTAAACCATACATCTTTAAATTCAATATCACCAGTTATCTCAATATCTATCGCATCCTCTGCATCTTTAATCAATGGGTCAATTGACAAAATATAAAATATTTTTTCAGCAGATGCAAAAGCAGATTGTAGTTCATTAAATTGATCTGCTAAAGTTTGAATAGGATTAAAGAATTTGGAAACATATTGATAGAATTGATATAGAATCGAGAATGTCATAATAGGTTCTACCATACCAAATGATTCAATCGCTTGTTTACCACCAAACCAAAGAACAATCGCAACCGATGCAATATACATAACAAATATTGTTGGTCTAAAGATACCAAATACAATTACTTGTTTAATTAAACTCTTTTGTAAATGTTTATTATTATTAACAAACTCATCGAATTTTTTATTTTCTTGATTAAATATTTGAGTAACTTTCATCCCAGAAATATTTTCAGAAAGAAAAGCATTCATCGATGCGACGTCAGATCTAACAGATCTATGGACACTTCTAAGATATTTTCTAAATACATATGAGAATATTCCTAATACTGGAACAATACAAAGCAATATTAAAGTTAATTCACTATTAATCACAAACATTATAACGAAAACTGAAATAATCATTACAACATTTTTTAAAATATTTACTAAAACATTAGTATACATATTGAATAATACATTAACATCACTTGTGGCACGTGTCACCAAAGTTCCTACTGGAATATCATTTAATTGACTATGTGATAATTCTTGAATATGGGCAAACACATCTTCTCTTAGTTTGTAAATTATTTTATGACTCGTATGATGAAGTATCATTGTCATAATATATTGAGTCGCACATAAAACTAATAAAGCTATTATTGCTACAATCCCTATTATAATAATATTTTTAAACTCAATCACTTCAAAACTTAATTCATCTAAACATAGTTTAATCAAAGCAGGCATAGATAAATCAGCTATAACATTAAATATCATAATTAAAATAACTAATGCATAATCTTTTAGATATTTTCTCATGTACTTATAAAGATAATGTACTAATACTTTTGTTGGGAGAATACGTTCATTTTTTAATGGTTTATTCATCATCTTCACCAACTTCCTTTTCTAGTTCTTGAAGTCTTACTTCTCTAGCATATGCTTCACTAGTTTTTAATAACTCTTCATGCTTGCCTACTGCTGTAACTGTACCATTTTCCACAACTACAATCTTATCCAAGTTTTGCAAAGTTGTTATACGATGAGCAATAATAATAGTTGTTTTTCCTTCACGAACTCTTCTTAAATTTGTAATAATTTCTCTTTCAGTTTCAGTATCAACTGCACTTAAACTATCATCTAAGATAAGAATATTAGTATTCTTATATAATGCTCTTGCAATTGAAATTCTTTGTTTTTGACCTCCAGAAACAGTTACGCCTCTTTCACCAAGTACTGTTTCAAAACCATAATTGAATTCATCAATGTCTTTTTCAACATTTGAAAATCTTGCGGATACTCTCACTTTTTCCTCATCGATTTTTCCATTTTCAGAAAATGCAATATTTTTTGAGATTGTATCACTAAACAAGAAATTATCTTGTGGCACATAAGCTATATTATCTCTAATTGTTTTAAGTGGTAAATGCATCAAATCAAATCCATCAATAAATACTTTACCTTCTTCTATATTATATAGTCTAAGTAACACGTCAACAAGTGTTGATTTACCTGATCCTGTTTCACCAATTACACCGACGAATTCTCCTTTATTAATTTGTAAATTAACATTTTCTAAAACATTACTCCTATCCTGTGAATTAGTTGGATATTTAAAAGATAAGTTTTTATATTCAATGTT
Source organism: Bacilli bacterium (assembly GCA_045577945.1). GTDB lineage: Bacteria > Bacillota_I > Bacilli_A > ML615J-28 > CAG-698 > CAG-698. The sequence goes on from JAZNJG010000181.1 coordinate 3,571, forward strand.
ACCGCTTAGTTCAGTTATATCTTTTGTAATATCTTTTACAAGCGCATCATTTACATCTTTTTCTTCGTCAATTAGTTTAGAAACTCTATTTAAACTTGCCTTACCTTTACTTCTTAAATCAATCAAACGGCCTATTGCTTCAATTGGCCATATTAATGTTCCAAAATAAGCAGAAAATGTAATAAGTTCTTCAATATCAAAGTCAATATTAGTAACACCAATAGAATTTTGATAAATGATATAACCACCATAAAAAATGATTAACATATTAACTAATGATAAAACAGCTGTTATTGTTACATTCATCTTTAATGATATTTTTGTCATTACTAAAGTTGTATTCATATTATCAGTATTATATTTTGCAAATAGTTTAACCTTTAATTTTTCTTTAACAAAGGCTTTTACAACGCTAATTCCTGAATAATCTTCTTGAACGTAATCAGAAAGATTACCATAAGCTTTATAATTTTCTTCTGTAGCTTTAGTTATTTTCTTACCAACAATTGACGAAAATATGGTTACTAAAACAAGTGAAGATAAAGATATAATAGATAATAAAACATTTAATCTAAACATTTTAATTAAAGCCATGGTTCCTAATGCTAACGCATCTACCAACATTATGGTTCCCATTCCGAATGTTTCTCTAATTATCTGTAAATCATTAGTGTAGTTTGCCATTAGAGAACCAGTTTTATTTTTTGAAAAGAAAGATTGTGGTAAAGATAACATATTTTTAAAGATTCTGTTTCTCAAGTCGCATTCAATTCTTATACCAGTTCCAAATAATGTAAGTCTCCATAAGAATCTCCCTACAAACATAATAAGAGCAATAACTCCTAATGTAATAACCGAGTTTAACAATAATTCTTGTGTTAAAGTTAAATCTTTCAATCCTTGGATAATTTTAGCAACTTCTTCTGGAATCATTAATTGAAAGTAGTCTACAACTAGTAAAGCTATAGCTCCAATCAATAAGAATATTCCATATTTTAAGTAATATCTATTGACATGTTTACCAAATAACATATTTTCACCTCGATAAAAATAAATTAAATACGAATAAATATTTTATCATATTTTGAAAAATATTGATACATATTTAACAATGAAAAGGTTTTCAAAAAAGTAATTTTTATTTACAAAATATTGTTATATGTATATACATATTAAGACATTTTTTTAGTCAAAAAAAGATATTTTTTTATTTGACAAACTCTAATATTATGTGATATAATTTTCATGCAAACGGAGGGAAAATTATGTATAGTGTTAAAAAACGAGACGGATCAATCATTGATTTTAATTTAAATAAAATTGAAACTGCGATTGAAAAAGCGTTTAAAGCCGTCAAATATCAAACTAGTAAAGATATAATTGAATTACTTGCACTGAGAGTTACTGCTCAATTCACACCAAAAATTGTTAACGATATTATTAGTGTAGAAGATATTCAAGATGCAGTTGAAATCGTTCTTATCCAAGCAAGCTATGTTGAAGTAGCAAAAGCATATATTTTATATCGTAAACAACACGAAAATCTAAGAAAAGCTAAAGCAACTATTGTAAACTATAAAGACACTGTAAATAATTACCTTAAAATCAACGACTGGAGAGTAAAAGAAAACTCAACTGTAACTTATTCAGTTGGTGGATTAATTCTTTCAAACTCTGGTGCTATTACCGCAAACTACTGGTTATCAGAAGTATATGATCAAGAAATTGAAAAAGCTCATCGTGAAGCAGATATGCATATCCATGACTTATCAATGTTAACTGGATATTGTGCAGGTTGGTCATTAAAGCAATTAATCGTTGAAGGACTAGGTGGAGTTCCTGGAAAGATTACTTCTTCTCCTGCTTCTCACCTTTCAACTTTATGTAATCAAATGACAAATTTCCTTGGAATTATGCAAAACGAATGGGCTGGAGCACAAGCTTTTTCTTCTTTTGATACTTATTTAGCACCATTTGTAAAAGTTGATAATTTAACATACAAAGAAGTTAAACAATGCATCCAATCATTTATATATGGAGTAAACACTCCATCAAGATGGGGTACCCAAGCTCCATTTACTAATATAACTCTTGACTGGGTGGTTCCAAACGACTTAGCTGAACTAAATGCTATAGTAGGTGGAAAAGAACAAAACTTCAAATATAAAGACTGTGTCGAAGAAATGAAAATGATTAATAAAGCTTTCATCGAAATTATGATTGAGGGTGATGCAAACGGTCGAGGATTCCAATATCCAATCCCAACATATTCTATAACTAAAGATTTTGATTGGTCTGAAACTGAAAACAATAAATTATTGTTTGAAATGACTGCAAAATATGGAACTCCATATTTCTCTAACTATATTAATAGTGATATGGAACCATCTGATGTTAGAAGTATGTGTTGTCGATTACGTTTAGACTTACGTGAATTAAGAAAGAAATCTGGAGGTTATTTTGGAAGTGGCGAAAGTACAGGTTCTGTTGGTGTAGTTACTTTAAATATGCCTAGACTTGCTCATCTATCAGTTAATGAAAAAGATTTCTTTAGTCGTTTAGAAAACTTAATGGATGTGGCAGCTAGATCATTAAAGATTAAACGTAATGTCATCACTAAATTTTTAGATAATGGATTATATCCTTACACTAAACGTTATTTAGGAACATTTAATAATCATTTCTCAACAATTGGACTTGTGGGGATGAATGAAGCATGTTTGAATGCTAAATGGATTGGAAAAGATTTAAGTAATCAAGAAGCAATCGAATTCACTCAAAAAACATTAAACTTCATGAGAAATAAATTATCAGATTATCAAGAATTGTACGGTGACTTATACAATTTAGAAGCTAGTCCTGCTGAATCTACTGCATATCGATTAGCTAAACATGATAAGAAACGCTTCCCTAACATCATTACTGCAAACGATGATGGAGATACACCATACTACACAAATAGTAGTCACTTACCTGTAAACTATACAGACGATATATTTGCGGCATTAGACATCCAAGATACTTTACAAACTCTTTACACTTCTGGAACAGTATTCCATTCATTCTTAGGAGAAAAATTGCCATCATGGAAAGCATGTGCTAATCTAGTTAAAAAGATTGCTGAAAACTATCGCTTACCATATTATACTATTTCACCAACATATTCAGTTTGCCAAAAGCATGGATATATTAAAGGTGAAGTATACAAATGTCCTGAATGTGGCATGAAAACTGAAGTTTATAGCCGTATAACTGGATATTATAGACCTGTTAGAAACTGGAATGATGGTAAAGCTCAAGAATTTAAAGAAAGAAAGGAATATAATATCGAAACATCAGTTCTAAAAGAAAAGAATATAGAAACTTGTGATAATAGTGAATTTAACAAATCAGTTGGAAATGAACTTCTTCTATTTACAACTCCTACATGTCCTAATTGCAAGATGGCAAAATCAATCCTTGCAAACGCAGGAATTAAATATACAATAATTGATGCAACTGTTGAAAAAGAGTTAGCTCTTAACTATGGGGTAACAAAAGCTCCTACGTTATTAGTTCCGAATAACGATAAATACGACGCTTATAATAACGCAAGTGAAATCAAACGTTATGCTGAAAGTTTAAAATAATTATGGCAAAAAATATTATAGAAAAAGATATTATAATAATAGGTTCAGGAGTAGCAGGAATGACTGCTGCTCTTAATCTAAAAAGAGCAAATTTATCAGTATTAATATTAGAAAAGAATACTTATGGCGGCCAAATGGCAATGTCGCCTAAAGTTGAAAACTATCCTACTGTCCAATCAATGAGCGGAATGGAATTAAGTGACTTATTATTTGATCAGATTACTTCAATCGGTGTGGAATTTGAACTTGAAGAAGCATTATCAATAGATAAACAAGATGATGAATCTTTTATTGTGACAACTGATTATAATACATATTCAGCCAAAAGCGTGATAATTGCTAATGGTGTTAAACATCGTAAAATGAATTTAGAACATGAGGATGAACTTGTTGGGCACGGAATTTCATATTGCGCCATATGTGATGGAGCATTCTATGAAGGAAAAGATGTTGCCATAATCGGTGATGCAAACACTGCATTACAATATGCCTTACTTCTTGCTAAAACATCCCCAAAAGTATATTTATGTACATTATTTGACAAATTCTTTAGTGAAAAAGTGTATATAGATAGGATCAAAAGCACAAATAACATAGAGGTGATTCATGAGGTGAGTTTGCAAAAATACCTTGTAGATAACAATAAACTAGTAGGGCTAGAATTTAAAAATACAAAAACAAATAATACTTTTAAATTAGATGTTCCTGGAGTATTTATTGCAATCGGACAAATACCTGATAATGAGAGATTTGCTAATGTTATTGATCTAAAAAACGGTTATATAGTAACAGATGAAAAATGTGAAACTAAAACAAAAGGTATATTTGCAATTGGAGATTGTAGAGATAAACTTGTGAGACAAATAACTACCGCTGCTTCTGACGGTGCTATTGCAGCATTTTATGCTCAAAGTTATATAAAATAATTTAAAAAAATAAGGATTTATCAGACGATAAATCCCTTTTTTAAATAAAAAACTCTTCTAAATCAAGTTTAGAGGAGTTTATTTTATTTTTTACGATTAGTCATTAATAAAATATAGTGTTTTTTTATTAATTTAATACTTTTTTAGAAGAATACATCATTAGCTTTTTGTTTAATTTCTTTTGGTGCAGCATAAGGAACTCGTGTAGTATAACCTTGTTTTGCGGCAACAATCATCTTTGTAGGCCAAATTTGAATTTCTCTATTCCATGTATTTACAGTATCATTGTAAACTTCACGTGCAGCAGTAATTTCTTTTTGCAAATATGCATTTTGTTGAATTGCATCTTGAATTTCTTGATGAGCTCTTAAATCAGGATATTTTTCAACAGCAACATTAATCATTGCACTAATGTTTTCAATATCACCACCAAGTCTACTTCTGTCTGTATCACCAGTAATACCAGCTCTATTTTTAGAAATACGATCAAAAGTATCCTTATCTAAGTCAACAGCTTTATCAACAAGTTTCGCTAAATTTGATAAAATATTAACACGATTTACTAAATAATTATCAACTTGTGAAGCATCATGTTGTAATTTTTGTTCTAATTGTCTTAAATATGTAGCTGCTTTAATTTTCATAATCAAAAAGATTAATCCAGGAATAATACCTAAAACCCATAACATAACTTCAAAAATCTTTGAGCCTACGCCAACCTTAACAGGAATTTGTTTCGCGATAACGTTAATCTCTCTACCTTCCTCTAAAACGGGATCCATCATTTCATCTAAACCATTTGCCATTTTTTTCTCTCCTTTTTATTAATTATTTTTTTGTATATTTATTAATTATCTTAGAAACTTCTGATTTAATTTCCGACAAATTATTATCATCATTATTTAAATCATTATTACTAATTAACGAATCAAACTTATCAACATCTAAATT
>JAZNJG010000182.1:0-1951 GCA_045577945.1 Bacilli bacterium
ACATTAAAATTTCAAATTTAAAAATTAAATTTGATGATATTTATGACATTAAGTTCTAATTTTACATAATATAATAAATTATTTTTAGATAAAGTATTTTATTAACAATTTTATAATAAAATTGAAAAACTGCTGTAAAAAGCAGTTTTTATTTTATTTATTTTATTAATATTTTATTTGTGCAGTTGATTATATTAATGTATAATCAATTCATAGCTGTAATGGAGGTTATATGGTATAAATATAAATGACAAATGTTTTAAATAAACAAAAAAAATTCAATCGAGGTTTTACATTAGTTGAACTAATAGTTGTTATCGCTATTGTTGGGATATTAGCCGGGGTACTGATTCCAAATTTAATTGGTTATATTGGAAAAGCTGAGAAAGCTTCTGCTGAACAAGAAGCAAGCGCGTATATTTCTGCGTATCAATCTTGGCTTGTTGAGAAAGATAGATTAGGATATAACATAGATACCAATTCTTTCACTGCTACATCTGATACTTCAGTAAATAGCTCAAAAACTTATTATGAAAATGTAGACGGAATTTTTGTTGAGGCAAAAAATCCTAATTTATCTAGTAAAATATATTATGAAAAGATTCAAGAAAAAAGGAATTTTTCAGAATATTGCGAAAAGGAACTGAACATGAAATCTACCGGGACATTAAGATTAAAAGGGACATCAAATACTGCAAACGGATTTGTATATACTACTCAAGACAATAAGTATGAAGTAGTATATGATGCTTTAGATGGATCGTTAGTATGTGAAGAAAAAATTGACAATTAAATTTAAATTGTAATTACATATAATAAAAAAGTTCTTATCAGATGATAGGAACTTTTATTTTTCAAAAAAATCTTTTAAGAAATGATATACTCCGTTTTCTTTAACAGTTTTTGTAATATATTTGGCTTCGTTAAGCAATAATATATGTGAATTCCCCATTGCTATTCCATACTTTACTAGGTTTATCATATCAATATCATTATGTCCATCACCAATAGCAATGGTCTTTTCATAAGGAATATTATAATAATCAATAATTTGCTTTAAACCATTAGCCTTTGTTGTTAGGGGGTTGTATATTTCGCTAACCACGCAATCCTCATCATCCCAAAATCTAATCTTCAAAATATCTTTATAGTTAGTTTCGATAAACGATTCTAATTGTTTTTCGCTGCCATGTTTTGAAAATATAATTGCCCCGTTTGGGTTATTTTTAAGTGTCTCGGCGATATTTCCAAGGAATAATTTTCCACCTTTTTGGTGAAGATATTTTTCAGCTGTAATACTTTCCTTGTATAAGTAAATATCATCTTCAATTTCACAAAAAATATTATCAATAACATCAATGTTATTATTAAAGATTTCAAAAATTATGTTTCGATCTACAGTAATCATTGTTTTAGGAAATAAATTATCCTTAGGATTATGAACTAATGCTCCATTGTAGTTAATTATTGGAGTGTCTAATTCTAATAAATCATAGTAATATTTACTTGATCTTAATGGCCTTCCAGTAGCAATTATTATGTAGTTTGTCTTTGCAAGGGTTTTTAAATATGAAAAACTAAGTTTGTCATAATTATCAATTCCTTCAATTAATGTTCCATCTAAATCCACAGCAATTAAATAATTTGTATATTTATTCATATTATCACCATTTACATTTTATATATAATATCATAGATTTTAGAAAATAACAAATTAAAAACAAAATAAAATAAATATATTTTAACAATAATTGTTAATTTATAATGTAAGTAATACTATTTTTATACTTGTCTTTTTTAGGCTAATGGTGTAAAATAACTATAAAGGGAGAGATGTTATTTTGTTACTAAGTTTCATACAAAATCTAAAAAATTATTTTTCAAATATATCTTTTTTCGATCTAATTCCATTCTTTTTAGGAGTAGCACTAGGTTTTATATTATGTGCATT
>JAZNJG010000183.1:0-5846 GCA_045577945.1 Bacilli bacterium
CATTAACAATAGCGCATATGTTAATAAGATTATCAATATCATTAATAGTTATAATTTAACTAATTATAAACCTAGTGATACTTTAGATATCTTTAAAATGGAATTAGCAAAAATATCATATGATAATGAGTATTATGATAATGCAATAGAATTCGTTGATGCATATAAATATGAATTTTGTGATGATGAATATATATTCTTCATAGGTTTTAATAGCAAAACTGTTCCGCATATCATTCAAGACAATGGGTATTTAGGTAATGATATATTAGAAAAATTAGGTTTAGAAACTAATTTACAAAAAAATGTTCGTAATAAGAAGAGAATATTAGATATTATTAATAAATGCGAAAATATTACAATTACCCACTCATCAAGATCAGCATTTAACACTTATACTCATCCTTCATTTATAAATCATCCTAAATATGAAATCATTATTCCATTAGAAGGAAAAAGAAAAGTCTTTGATATATCTAAAGATAAATTTGTCTCTGTTGATGATGGTAGCGTATATGATAGTTTATTATGTGTTAATAAGTTAGAAGATGTGATTAATTATTGTGAGCATATTGATGATAATCGAAGATTTAACATAGAAAAAGATAATTACCAAGATATTAAGTTTGAAACTGATTATATGAGTTTTGATAACTCGTTTAAAGGAATAAGCGATGAACTGTTAGGAAAGTATTTACCTGAGGTAATAAAACTAAGTTATTCTACAATGAAAACATATTATGCTTGTAAATTTAAGTATTACTTAGATAATATTTTAAGGATAGAACCCGAAAGTGATAAATATTATATGAATCAAGGTAGCTATGCTCATAAGATATTGGAAGATTCATATAACGATGATTTTGATTTAGAAAAAGAAAAAAAGATAGCCTTAGATGAAGTATATAAAGGGGAAATAACAGATAAAGAAAGATTCTTCTTGAAGTTTTTCGATAAATTAATAGAAGAACTAATAGCATTCAATAAAGAGCATGAGGAAAAATCATTATTCTTTGAAGATAAAACGAAAAAAGTAAATCTTTTAACTGAAAGAGAAGATCATATCTCGTTATGTGATGGTAAATTAATCTTTAAAGGAACTATTGATAAAACACTATTTGATAAATGTCTTTTAAATGAAGAAGACCCAGATAGTTTAATAACTTATGTTTGTATAATAGATTATAAAACGGGAAAAGATGAAATTGATCTTGCAAATGTGGAATATGGATTTAATGCTCAATTACCTTTATATGTCTATTTGTTAAAAAATGGTGAGTATTTCAAAGAACATATTAAGAGTCCAAAATTAATAGGTTTCTATTTACAAAGATTGAACTTATCAGAACGAAATTTTGCTTTGGAAGGGTATTCTACTTTGGAGAAAGACTTATTATCAAGTTTTGATAGTGATTTTGAATCTGGAGAATATATAAAAAACCTTAAGATAAATGCAAATGGCGCATTTTCTACCTCATCACGCATATTTGACGATGAGTATGAAAAGAAATTATACGAAATTTCAGAAAAACTAATTTTAGAAGGTTATAAAGGAATTCGCAAAGGAAGTTTTGAAATTAACCCTAAGAAACAAGGTTCAGCTGATCTATCATGTAAATATTGTAAATATAAAAATATTTGTTTTAAGAAATATAAAGATATTCAAGTTCTTGAAAAACCTAAACCAGTAGTGATAAATTCAAAGCCAGACAAAAAATCAATAAAAACAGGCGGAAAGAAAGGAGGAAACAAGTAATATGGCTAAAAAACTTAAATTTAGTGATGAACAATTATTAGCAATAAATGAAAGAGGTAAAAATATTATTGTTTCCGCAAGTGCTGGTTCTGGTAAAACTGCTGTTCTTACAGAAAGAATTGTTAATATATTGAGCGGTGAAAAAGACTTTGATAAAGGTATAAAATTAGATAATCTTTTAGTATTAACATTCACTAATGCGGCAGCAGCAGAAATGAAAGATAGAGTTCGTAAAAGATTATTAAATGATAAATCCCTATCTCATTTAGTTGACTTTGTTGATACATCTAAGATAATGACGTTTGATGGTTATAGTTTATATTTAGTTAAAAAATATTACTATGTTCTTGGTGTAGACTCTAATATTCAAGTAGCTGATGAATATTATCTAAGTGTTTTAACTAATAAGTATATAGATGAGATTCTAGAAGAACTTTATAAAGATGATCATAAACTTGTTAATGATTATTTTGAAATGGTTCCTGGAAAAGATGACAACGCCTTAAAAAAAGGGATAGCAACGATGCTTAAAGAAGTAATGAAACTTCCAAATACTTTCGAATTTTTGAATAACTATGCTAAAAACTTTTATACAGATGAAAATGTTGAAAAAATTGTTTCTTCTTATGAAAATATAAAATACTTACAAATTAAAAAATTATTTAAAGGTTATGAGGAACATAAGAAAAATATTATTGACATAGTAAGTAGTATAGAAGATATAATCGATGAAAAGGATCCTGATAAATATGATGAATGGACAGTAAGTCACATTGCTGATTATTTAAATGATTTTGAAGAAATAAAGGAAAATCCTAATTATGAAGAAATAAAATCATATTTGAAGCAATGTGTTTTCCCATCCCATAATAGAAAAGGGTGTAAAGAAATCCAAGATTTAAAAACATGCATAACTGCTGAGAGAGACCAAGTAAAAGGATTTGTTAATAGAAATATTGAGAATATCTTAAAGACAATGGTATTTGAAACAAGGGATGAAGTTAAAGAGTTTGTATTCAATCAAAAGAAAGCATCTGATTTATTTATATACATTTTAAAAGAATTAATATTTAGATTAGATAATTATAAAAAAGAAAATAATTATTATGATTTTATAGATATAGCGAAACTTGCTATAAAACTTGTTGAAGAAAATGCTGATATTAGAGAAGAAATATCTAAAGAATTACATGAAATTTTAATTGATGAATACCAAGACACATCAGACTTGCAAGAATATTTTATTAATTTAATTGCTAGAGATAATGTATTTATGGTAGGAGATATAAAACAAAGTATTTATCGTTTTAGAAATGCTAATCCAATATTCTTTATGAAAAAATATTTAGATTATAAAGAAAATAAAGGTGGTATGAAAATCGACTTCAAGAGAAATTTTAGAAGTCGTGATGAAGTATTAAATAATATTAATCTTGTCTTTGATAAATTAATGACTTTAGAATATGGAGATGCAAATTATGTTGTTGACCATAGGATGTCTTTTGGTCAAAAAGATTATAATGCTTATAATCCTAAAAGCATAAATTTTGATTTTGAGATTATTAAATATGATCAAAAAAATTTAAAGGTTATTTCAGAAGAAACAGATTCCAGTGAATCAGAAGAACCTAAGGTTCCATCAGATATGTTTACTAATGTTGAATTAGAAGCTTTCTATATCGCTAAAGATATAAAGAGAAGAATTGATAGCAAAGAATTAGTATATGATAAAGATATTGAAGTTGATGAAAGTATAACTGATCCTCAGGCTAGAGTATTAGCTAAATATAGGCCATGCAAGTATAGTGATTTTTGTATTATAATGGATAGAGGAACTAACTTTGAAGAGTTTAAAAAAATACTTTTGTCAAAAGGAATTCCAGTTGCTATAAATGTTAATTCAGAAATTAAGGAAAATGAAACTGCTCATGTGATATCGGCATTAATTAAGTTAGTAGCTTTACAAAAAGATAATAAGATTAATAATGATTATTATTATGCTTTAATGAGTGTTGGAAGAAGTTTCATTTGCAGGGAAAGTGATGAAAAATTGTTCCAAATTTTAATGGAATCAAGGAATAATAAGGCTAAAGGAATTTACAAAGTTTTTGATAATGCAATCACTGAGAAAGCCAAAAAAGTAGCAAGTTATATAGATAAATATTCAAATTATGATGTTTATATTAAAGCAATTGAAGAATTCAATGTATTAAATCAATTACAATTAATAGGTGACATTGAAGAAAATATGATAGTAATCGAATATTTAGGTAATTTTATAGCTAATATGTCTTTCCTAGGAAAGAGTTTCTATGAAATTAGTGAACTTGTTTCTGGTATTTTTGAATCTAATAAAAGTGCTACATACACTTTAGATGTTAGCACGTCTCCAGGTGTAAAGATTACCAATATGCATAAATCAAAAGGCTTAGAATTCCCAATATGTTATTTCTCTTTATTAGATATTAAGCCTAAATCTGAAGGCTTAGATACATTAGGCTATTTTAGCGATACAGGCTTTTATCAAAGAGTTAAAGCTGATAATCATAGTGATTATATTGACAATCCAATTAGTATTGTGGCACTAGATTTGATAAATCAAAAAACAATATCTGAGAGAATAAGATTATTCTATGTTGCATTAACAAGAACAAGAGAAAAGATGATACTTCTATCTCCTAAAACTGATGATACAAAGACCATTATTCCAGAAGACTTCAAAAAGATTAACGATTACTTAATATATGTTAAAGATTTAATTAAACCATATGAAAAAGAAATAAGTATTGATGAAGTAAAAATGAATAAAGATTATTTAATAACAAGTAGTTATTATAAATTAAATCAAGCTGGAAAAAATGAATTTAATAGTTATGATGATAAATCATATTTAGGAAACGAACTATCAAAAACAAGAATATCAAAAGATATGATAGAAGTCTTGAGCGAAGAAGAACTTGAAAACGTTGATTTAGGATTAGAATTGCATGCTGAGCTTGAAATGTTAGACTTTGCAAATCCAGATTTTGAAAGTATTGAAAATGAAAAAAATAAAAACATCATTAAAAAGATATTTAATGAAAATAAATTATTTGGAAACATCGCTAAAGCAAAAACATATCATGAACACGAATTCATTATGGAATCTAGTGAAAAAACATATCATGGAATTATTGACTTATTAGCTGTTTATGAAGATCACATCGATATAATAGATTATAAGTTAAACAATATAGATCATAAGGAATATGATAGACAATTAAGTATTTACTATGAATATGTTAATAAGTTTGTTAATAAAAATAACTTACCTGTTAAATGTTATTTGCTATCATTAGTCAGAAATAAATATCGAGAAGTAGTTATAAAATAAATAAAATTTATTTTATAAAAAATTTATTTCATAAAAAATTTATTTCATAAATATGGTGATTTTTTAAAGACATTATGATAAAATAATATTATATTAGTGAGGTTTATGATGAGAACAAAAGAATCACAAGAAATGTATCTAGAAACAATATTACATTTGAAGAATAAAAACAAAAGGGTAAAATCTGTTAATGTGGCAGAAGAATTGGGGTATTCACGTGCAAGTGTTTCTAGAGGGATACATTTATTAATAAATTCAAACTATATAACTATGAATAAAGATGGAGTCATTGAGTTTACTGACGAAGGATATAAGTTGGCTTGTTCAATAAGTGAACGTCATAAAATTCTTACATTAGCTTTAACAATGTTAGGTGTTGATATTGAAGAAGCTGAAAAAAATGCTTGTAGAATTGAGCATGTAATAAGTGATAAAGTTTTTAATCAAATAAAGATTTATATTGAAAAATATAAAAGAAAGTAGACTTAATGATATCAAAAAATAGGCTCTGTAAAAAATCCTTGTGATAAATAATTTTAAAAAAATTATTTATGACGATAAATCGTCCCTGTCAAAAATTCTTGTGACGGTTTATTGTCAAGAACTCTTGTGATAAAAAGAGCCCTGTCAAAAATTCTTGTGATAAAAAAATAACCATAATTTAAAGTGATTTGCTTTAGATTATGGTTTTTATTTTGCCACAAATTATACTATTTA
>JAZNJG010000184.1:0-1924 GCA_045577945.1 Bacilli bacterium
TATAGGATAAGACTCATTATCTAGTTTACTAATAATTTCCTCTTTTATATACCTTAAAAAGTCATTATTAGATCCACTAGTTTTATAAAGTAAAACAAAAAATACAAATCTTTGATGAATACTATCTTCTTCCAAAAAACGGTACTTTTCAGCTAATTCTAGAAGCCTTTTATAGAGTTCTTCGTCATTTTCCAAATAACATATTACTGCAAGCAAACCTAAAAATCTAGAATCATAATAAAATGTATTATTAATTATTTCCCAAAACAACTCTTTTTTATCTCCCTTTATCATCTTAATTTGTAACAAATAATACATTATATCAAGTTTATACGTTTGAGGTATATCTTCTAAATTGATCGAGTTAACATCATCTAGTACATATCCTAAATATTCAGAAGAAATAACCACATTATAAAGCATTTTATTAATTATTCTTCTACCTGTAGGATAACCAGAGTCTGTAATTTTTTCATATTGATTATAAACTAGAAAGAATCTTTTATAATTTTTCAAATGAAATGCAGTATAGAGATTTGCCTCAGATATTAAATACTTTAATTCTTTATTTTCTATATTTAATATATCAAGTAAAGTTAAATATTCATATGCCTTTTGAAAATCATAAATTGACATATAGTATAAAATAACCAAATATAATAAGGTAATTGCTTCAGTCTCAGCTAAAGTAAATTTTATTTTCTCTAGCAATTTAAATTCCTCTTTATATTTTTCAAAATCTCTTTTTTGCAAATAATAAAAACATTTAATTATTTCAGAACTAGAACTGAATGGTAAACCATCAACTTTATCAAATAATCTTTCAACCTCATCTTCCCGACGCAAAAAAACAGCTTTTAGAATTTCATCGCATAATTCTTCAGTTAAATCCGTTGAAATCCTATCAAAATTAAGATTAACCTTCTCGAAAAGCGCTTTAACAAAACAATCATTTCTCTTAACTAATGAATTCTCCAGTTTACACAAATAACTAACACTACAAATATCCTTTGCCATTGTTTCAAGTGTCATTTTTCTTTTAATTCTTTCATTTTTAAGAATTTGTGCATAAATTGAAGATTCCCTGTTAAACTCTCTGTTGCTAATCCCCGCAACAAAATCCATTGTATTCTTTATCATTAGACTCCTTCCGAAGGCCTATTTACCACTTTCAGGTATAGCATTAATATCTAATTATTACGCTATGATCTTTAATCCATTTCAATGTTTTTTTATAATCAGGCAAGTATTTTTCAAGTAAATTATAAAAATCTTTACTGTGATTAGGAACATAGAAATGGCAAAACTCATGAACTATAACATACTCAATAGCTTCTAATGAAAGATGTATTAATCTTTTTGAAAACACTATGCGGTTATGTTTATATTCACAATATCCATACTTACTATACATATCTTTATAGCAAATTATCGGATTTTTATTAAATATTTTCTTATATTTTTCAATAATATCTTCAATTAGATGTATATAATCATCAAATAAACAATTAATTATTTCTTTATAGTCTAATCTATCTGAAATAAATAATTTGTTATTATCAATAATATGTTTTGATATGCTGTTATCATTGATAATTTTTAGTTTATTTCCGAATAGCCAAACAATTTCGCCAGTTTTTATTTTATCTACTTCTAATGTATTATTTTTACTTTGATGCTTATTTAGCTTTGTGTTTACCCAATCAAGATGCTTAGTAAAAAATTCAACAATTCTATTTTGTGTTAAATTATATCCTCTAACAATTATATTCATATTTCGATCAACTAATAAAGTAGTATTTTTATTCTTTTTATTTTGATAATTTATAATATAATCTTGTTCATTAATATTAACTTTTATCTTAGTATTTATTATCTTTGTTTTTGCTTTTGTTTTTGTTTTTGTTTTATTATCAAGTTTGTT
>JAZNJG010000185.1:0-5989 GCA_045577945.1 Bacilli bacterium
GTTATTGAGATATATAATTTAGAAGAAGAATTATTATGTGCAATAAGGGTATCATTAGGTCAAATAGTATCTAAAGATGATTTGATAAAACATATAGGAGATATTTATTCGGAAGATATGATCTTTGTTGATAAAGAGTATAAAGCAATGCCTGGGCAAGGACCAAAGGATATATTCTCAGAAATGAATCAAATAGTTATAACTAATAACATGGAAATTATTTTGCTTCCAGCTATGGCAAATTAACATTAGAATCAAGATAACAATAAAAAAAGAAGGAGGAATGACATTGATGAAAATATTATTAAAGTCGTATAAAAAAGGTTTCACAATTGTAGAGCTAGTAATTGTAATAGCTGTTATTGCGATACTTTCGGCAGTGTTAATTCCTACATTTAGTTCAATTATTAAGAGTGCTAATGAAAGTAAGATTAAACAAGAAATCAAGAATAGCTTAATTCTTCTCTCAACAAGTTATCCTAATATTGATCTTGAAAAATTAATTATTGTTTATACAGATAATAATGATGAAAAACAAAAGCAAGAATATATTTTTACTAATGAAAAACAAGAATTAGAATTAATAGAATATGATAATTATTCTATTAATGATGATTTACTTGCTGTAAATGGAATACTATATTACAAAATAAATAAAATTTCTGATGCTTTCCCAGATAATATATTGTTTTTCACAACAAAAGATTACGCGGAATTACTAAATCCAGACAAGCCAGTTATAAAAGAAGAAAAATATCGATTAATTATTGATGATAATTCTGTTTGCATCAACAAAGATGAGATAGAAAGAGTTGAAGGTGAGTATCAAGAAAATGAAGTTATCTATATTACTTTTCAAAAAGGTTATTACTTTGGTGAACTAATAATATATTTAAACGAAAAAGAAGTAAATAGAATAAGTTCAGAGACGATATATAAACTAAAAATTACAATGCCAAAAGAGGATGTTGTAATAAGAACAGAGCTAGTTAATAATGAAGGTTTATATTTATCAAAAGTAGAAGATGGTTCAAAAAAATATTTTACCGAAGAAACTTTAAATAAAATAACAGGTCAGTTTAAAGAAGGCGACCGTATAATTATGGTATTAAGTGATGAGGCGATAAGTCAAACAAATATAAATGAGACTATTCAAATATATGTAAATAATGAATTGTTTGAAGAAATAAAAGGAGAAGATTTACATAGTAACTTTTTAAAGTTAGCTCCAGTATATGTTGTTGAAGACGAAGATATAATTATTAGAATAGAAAAGAAAGTTGATGATAGTTTTATTGGCTTAGGGGTAATATATCCTTTTATTAATGAATTAACATCTTATGATAAATATGAAGTATTGGCCTTTGAAGATATGAATTATAATTTGAATAAATTACAAATTAAGTCATGTTATTATGTGAATGATTACTATGCTTCAATATATGTTGATTTTCCACTAAAAGAAAATAGATATATTGATTTTATTAAAAATGTTAAATATTACAAGATGAACTCTGATGATTATATTGATTCTGATTTTTCTTATCCAAAAGAAACAGCCCCTAAAGTATATAGGATAATCCATAATAGCGGAATATATGATTTCTTATATAAAGATAAATATGAATATAATGGTGAAATATATGTTGCTGAGAAAATGTATCAGGATTTAAGCGATGAAATAGAACCAAAATATTATAGTGCGTTTATAAATCCAACGCTTGCTAATGGCGAAAGTGCAAATGATTGCTATACTTCTAAGGTCTATCCATTCTTATTAAATAATTCGTATGGGAGTTCTAGTCTAATTCAACTAAGTAAATGTGATTATAGCGTTCAAACATTTGATATTAGATCGATGGTTTTGGAAGAGGGTTCATATTCTCCGTCGCATATTATATATGATTTAAATAAATCTTATGGTTTTAGTATATCTAAAGATGCATTAGAATATGTAAGTATATTTATGAATGATGGAGAAAAATATAGTTTCATTTATAATACACCTTTAGATAGTACTTTGAAAACTTATACTATAGTGAATGCGTTTAAGTTTAGTGATATAATTAATGTTTCTACTAAACAAGTTAATGCTGCGTATGAAATTCTTTCATTATATGATAATTGTGATCAGTTAAAGCTAATTTGTCAAAAATTAACTGGAATAATAAGTTATGATATGTATGAATATGATAGTGTTAATAATCAGCTGAGTTTGAAAAAATTAACCGTATCTGATATAACTTCACAAGATGGGGTAGTATATATAGAGTCTCAAAGTCATAGGCTAAGAGATACGTTAATAGAAGATGAAACTAGTTATAAAATATATGAAAAATTAACCGAAGCATACGAAGAATATATAAAGCTATCTACGGGAAAACAAATTGATGCTTCTGCTGATAATTATTTATTTGTTGAACCTTTTGAAACGCTAATTAAAGATAAAGAATCAATAAACTTGGTGTTTCATAATTTGAAAGAAGGTTATTTGCATATTTATCTAAATGGATTTTATTATGAAACAGTTAATATTACAGGAGATTTAAGTTATATTACGCATCGATTAATAATTGACTCGAGTTTTGCTGAAGATAATCAAATAGTGATTGATTATGGATACACACAAGATTTAAAAGAATATGTAAATTTATTAATTGTTGATGATAATAATATTGTAATTTCAAAAGAAAAGATTGATAGTTTAAACAAAATATATCTTAAAGGAACTAGTGTTACTA
This sequence comes from Bacilli bacterium, assembly GCA_045577945.1. Classification (GTDB taxonomy): domain Bacteria; phylum Bacillota_I; class Bacilli_A; order ML615J-28; family CAG-698; genus CAG-698. The sequence goes on from JAZNJG010000185.1 coordinate 2,742, forward strand.
TTAACTTTGATCAAATTGAAAGTGGTATTTTAACAGTATACGTAAATGATTATGTAAAGGATGTTTTGGATATCACAACTAACAATCAAAGTTATGAATTGACACTTGAGGAAAATACTACTATTAGGTTTGAATATACTGAAATTGTTCCTGTAGACAATACAATCAAGCTAAATCAGATATATCCTTGGATAAAAAATCTTAATCATGATTCTGTAACTGAGGTAATTAGCTATTTTGATACAAAGCAATTAATAGAAAAATGTACATATATTGACAATACTAATAATCAAAGTATTGAAGAGATAGAAAATATTATTGAAGGAATAAAGAATATAAAGTATGTATATGATCCTGATAAATACAAACATTTATTATTAATAGTAAATACAGAGATTATAATCAAAGATGAATCAGGAGATATTAATAATATATCAATCCCGTCATACATGAATGTTGGTGGAAAGTTGTACATTCTAGATAGAAATACTTTACCAGATATAAACTCAACATATAATCTAGATACTTACACTTTCGGATACATATCAGATGCTAAAATTTACAGATATGGAATAATGACAGATGAAACAATTGATTTAAGAACACTAATCTTTAAAGAGACTATTAGAAATGATAATTATGACTACACAACTGATGTAAGTTTTAAAGTAAATGATAATGGTTATCACATAAATATTATTGGAAACAAGGAATTAAAGATTGAAGCACTTGAAGGAGATATTTATTTAGAAGTAGTTAGTGATATAGAATTAAATAATTATATTAGTAACTCCAAGGAAGTAGCTATTACAGTAAAAAGTGGTGATAATTTAGATAACTTAAATAATATCTATCTAAATAATTTTTCGAAAACTATTATTGTAAATAGTAATTCATCATTATCTAAGCAAGAACTATTTAATTTGACAACTTTAAATAATTATAATTATTTATATGGTTATTATGATGATTATGATTATTATATTGGCGATGGAAAATTATTTTATAATATGTTAGGAAGTGAAATATTATATGATGTAAAAGATGATGTTGAAATTACAATCAAAGCTTCTAATTCAAATAACTCAAGTGATAATTATGAAGTTATTAGATCTTGTTCAGTAAATGTGTTAGAAGCTGGTATAGCACCTCCTTTCCAAGGAGAACCATTTGCTATTAGTAAATTGCCATCATTTATGTCTTTAAATGGCCAATCTGATGAGGCTAGAATAATTAACACGTATGAAGAATTAGAAACAATCTACAATGAAATGTTTACTGGGGAATATCCATACTATAGATTAGAATTATTCTGTGATAAAGATTTCTTTAAGGACAATATTATGGTAGTATATGGTAGAAAAAGTACTATTTTATATTATAACTATTGTAATTTTAGTTATAGTAACCCATATTATGTTGAGAAAAAAGATGGAAGTAACTATAGCCAATTTTTGAATAGTCAAACTTATAGTGTTGATTTTATAAAAGTTCCACGTAGAGATTTATTAGAAGATAAAAACAATGATCCAACAATTTCTAAAAACCTTATAAATTTAAAACGAGATAGCGAAGAATACTTTAAAACAACAATAAAGGATATTTGTGTTTATATGGCTATTGATGGTTACATTATTTATACTTTTAATAATAAAGAATTGATAGATTTAGGAGAACTAAAAACACTAGAAATATATGGCCAAAAATTAATCAGCACCTCAAATATATATATTTATGAATATGGAAGTGATGAGGATAAAATTATGTTGTTAGAACCAAATCAAACTCTTGTTAAAGGATTGGGTGAAAAAATGGATTATTTTAAGGCTATACATTATACATATAATAAATATTTACACGATTAATAAACATAAATAAAAATAAAACTACTAAGTGGTCTATTTAGAATATTAAATAGATATTAGTAGTTTTTTTAAAATGTATTTATAATATGATAAAATATATCATAATAATGAAAAGTAACCATAAAAAAACTAAAGTAACTACCTATTTGATCAGATAATATTATATAATGATGACAGAAAAGGAGGGAAATTATAAAATTATGTTCAAGGAAAAATTAAAACAGTTGAGAGAAGAAAAGGGACTATCACAATATGAACTTGCGGATAAAATATTTGTTTCGAGAAGTACTGTAGCTAAATGGGAAAATGGTTTAGGTATGCCAGGGAAAGACTCTATGGAGTCACTTTGTGAGTTTTTCTCTGTCACAAAAGATCAATTGCTCGAAGAAGAGGATCCGATAATTGTAATTGATAATTTGCATAAAAAATCAAAAAAACTGTTGATTATTTTTATGGTGATTCTAGTACCTATTTTGCTATATTGTTTAGCTTTTACGGTAGCTTACTGTGTGGAAATGTATGAAGATACGATAACTCCTCAAGATGGAAAGTACTATAGTGAAAAATATTTAAGAAAGTATGATTTAGATGGTTTGGATATGATACAAGGAGAAAATTACCAATTATTTGGATCAGGTTTTACTTCCCAGATTAAATCATATGATGTTTTTGATGATTATGTAAAATATGTGTATAATAGATTACAATACTCCACAACAATATCATATTTAAGTATGGATAAAAAAATATACGATCCTAGAGATAAATATGCTGACTTGTATTTGATACCTACTGGAGATTTATCAGAACATATTGATAAGTTTGATCAGTATGGAAGACCTGTTATTTATGAATTTTTTTACATTAATAATAATACAAAAGTAGGTATTACAAATTATATAAATTGTAATTATGTTCGTTTAAGTTACTCTGAAAAAAATAATTCAGATACAAATACTAGTGAAAGTTATTTTAAAATGGTTATTTCAGAAACAGAATCAAATGATGAGTCAATTCAAAAAATGTATTTAATTAACGAATGTTTTAATGTAGAAAAAATATTATTAAGTGAGGATAATTTGAAAACTCATTTGGGATGTGAAATATCAGAAGAAAATGATAAGATAGAGTTTTACCCATATGGTAGATTCATTATGGGTGGACCTAATGCCTCGGCTATACCACCATTTCATTTGAATATAAAAGTAAAATTTAGTTTGTATGATGGTGATGAGATTATTAAAGATATTGAAAAAATTGATACGCTTCAATATGGAAAATATATAAGTGTAAAATTAGAAGATTTTGGAATAGAAAGTTTGGATGGAAAAAATTATTGTATTAAATTAGACTATGAAATACTTGGTAATTCATATTATTATA
>JAZNJG010000186.1:0-2380 GCA_045577945.1 Bacilli bacterium
AGTAAAGAAAGAACGTTATTTAAATTATTTTTATGTGATACTGGATTACTATGCCATTATTTATATAGTGATAATGTGGTTAGAATCTTAAATAATGATATAAATGTTAATTATGGATCAATATATGAAAATGTAGTGGCACAAGAGCTTAAATCTCATAATTATAATTTATTTTATTATAATAGTAAAAAAAATGGAGAAGTTGATTTTATAATTGAAAATGGTACAGAAGTTCTACCTATTGAGGTAAAGTCTGGTAAAGATTATAAGAGACATGTAGCGCTAGAAAATTTATTGAATAATGACTCTTACAATATTAACAAAGCATATACATTATGTCAAAGTAATATAGAATGTATTAATAATAGAATATATTTACCAAGTTACATGATAATGTTTTTTAAAAATAAAAAAGATGTAGAAAGTCAAATTGTAAATATTGATATTAGTGCTTTAAAATAAAAAATAAAAAAGGACTTAAAATTTATGTTTTAAGCCCATTTTTCTTAAACTAAAATTATTAAATTAGGTAATTAAATGAAAATTAATAACTTATTGTCAACTCCATAGTGTACATACATTTTCTGAAATCTATAGGTCTTCTGAAAATAGGATCTATTTTTATAGGATATTTTAGATAGTTTTGTTAGAATATCCTTATTTTTTTATGTATTAATGAAACATTTAGATTTAAACACTAATAGTTGAATTTACAACTATTGGAGACTGACCACAGAATCAAACCATTAACTTACGGGTTTCAAACATTGGCTTTTAACGGGAATTGAACTAATAAGAGATAATTGTGGAAATATATTCAAAAAATAGTATAATTATTTCAAGAAATATGCGAACCATTTTTAATATTTATACACTATATAGGTGTAAGAGGTGAAAACATGAATGATAAAGAAAAATTAACAGAACAGCTAATTGCACAAATGGATAAAGTATTCTTTTATTGTGTGAAACGTTGCAATAGTAGAATGGATGCTGAAGACTTATCGCAAGATATACTACTTGATATTATGATTAATATAAATAAAGGAATTAAAATAGAAAATTTTGATTTCTATATTTGGCAAATATGTAAAAATCATTATAGTAAGTATGTGGCTAAAATTGTTAAAGATAGAGATAATATAATGTTTGTTGAAGAAATTGATGGACCCGGGAATGAACTTTCTTCACTAGACAAACTAATTAATTCTGAAAAAATAGCAATGATTAATGCCGCAATAAAATTACTTTCAAGTGATTATTCAGAAATACTTTATTCATATTATGTAGAAGATAATACGTTATCATTCATAGCAGAAAAATTAAAATTACCTCTTGGAACTGTCAAAAGAAGATTATTTAACATAAGAAATAAACTTAAGGAGTATTTAAAAATGGAAAGAATAAACGGCAAAAAGGCTTTTGTGCCTAAAAAATATGAAACTCATAGAAGTGGTGGAGGAAACATAAATCCGGAAGATTATACATATGGTTTGATTGAGCAAAATATATTACTTCACTCATATGGAAATCCCTGTAGCTTAGAAGATTATTCTATTGAGATGGGAATAAGTTTACCATATATAGAGAACATTGTAAAAAGTTTAGAAATTGCGACGCTTTTGATAAAAGATGAAAATGGTAAATATCTAACTAATTTTATAATGGTAGATAAAGATATTGATATGAAAGTAATGAAGTTAGTAAAAGAAAGAGCAAATGAATATACAAAATTAATTGTAGAATATTGCCGAAAACATTTTAATGAGTGGAAGAAATTAGTAAATAATCCATTATTAGATGATAATAAATTAATGTGGTCATATTTATTTAATACAAACAGAAAAATCGAATATCTTGACTGTACAAAAGAAGAAACAACAAAAAATATGAGAAAGCATAGTCATATAGTAGAAGGTGGAAGTTGGGATTTTAGCATGTCTGAAGTATATGATGCTAAAAGCAGTAATTTTTATATTAATGAATGTGGTAGTGGGAATGGAATTATTGGTATTCAAGGTTTGTTATATCCTGGTCAAAGAGAAGTTAAGGATATTGAGTCAGAAGCTTTAAAGTGTATTTGCTGGGACAATAGTGCAAATTGGGATGCTGATTTTGAGTTATTTGGTTATCTATTAAAAAATAAAGGTATAAGATATTCAGATTGTGTTTATACATTAAAGTCTTCTGTTGATCGAATGGTAGAAGAAAACTATCTTAAAATAGAAGATGATATTATAAAGTTTAATTTTGTATATTTAGATTTTGAAAAAGCAAAATTAAATAAAGAAGATGAATATAGTTGTGAATTATATGAAGTTAAGTTAAAAAGAAAAGAAATTACTAATGAAATAAAAAAGATATTTAAAGATATAATTCC
>JAZNJG010000187.1:0-20427 GCA_045577945.1 Bacilli bacterium
AGCCAAGGAGTTGGCACAATAATTTGTCTTCCTAAGACCGCTTGGCCTCCGACTTGAAGAATTAAGAAAAGCTGAAGAAGCAAGAAAAGCTGAGGAAGCAAGAAAGGCTGAAGAATTAAGAAAAGCTGAAGAAGCAAGAAAAGCTGAAGAAGCAAGAAAAGCTGAAGAATTAAGAAAGGCTGAAGAACTAAAGAGAATTGAGGAGAATAAGAAAATGGAAGAAAAAGATAAGAATGTCGAATTAGAAGAAAAAGACAATATAGATTTGAATAGTGATGAAATTAATAATCATGATCACGTTGAGATTTTGAGAAAAAAACGTGAGGCTCAAATGAAATTAAATGATACATTACCTGAGTCTAAAGAAAATGATATTAAGAAAAAATTATTATTAAGAGTAAATGAAAATATGGACGAAATGGAAGATGAAGAAAATGTAGAGCAAGATTTACCATTTGCTTTAGATTTAATTGAGTCACTAAACGATGAAAAATTGGCTATGAGATTGAAATTAGTTAATGACATCATTTTAGAAAAAGATTTGCAAATTGATAAAGTAGAAAAAGGTTTAGAAATTGATGGATTCGAAGGTGATCCTACTGATTGTCTAAAACGAATTGAACAAATTAGGGCTGATAGAGAACAATTAGTTGATACTTATAGTAATATTTTAACTGCTTATATTAGTGAAAATGCTGACAAAAAAGAGATTACAAAGTGTATTAAGAGTATCGAAGCAGAAACTAGAAGATTAAATGGCTCTGAAGAAAAATTAGTTAGTTTATATATCAAAGGGTTAAAAGAAAGTTCTGAATTTGCGAAACTTTGTAAGAAAAAAGTACATACTAAGTATGGATCACTTATTCTTGCGGGAGAAGTTATTGTATTCTTCTTAATCTTATTAATCATATATTTAGTATATTAGTTAGAGGTTTATAATGGAACCTGAAAAAAATATTGAAGAAATAAAACCAAAGAAAAAGGCAACTACTAAGAAGGTTGCCTCTTCTTCAAAAGCATCTTCAACAAAGAAAACTACAAGTAAAACTGCTACAAAAACAACTAAAAAAACAACTGCTAAAACAACTAGCAAGAAAGCAGATGGTGAGACTAAAAAGAAATCATCTGTTAAGAAAGATGTAAAAGAAGAATTAGTTGAAAAAGTAGAGGAAAAAGAAAAGGTCCAAGTAAAAAGTGAATTAAATGATTTGATGAAATTACTTGACTCAAAGAAAAATTCACAAAAAATTAATAAGACATCAGGATCTCTTGATGAACAAACTTATGATCATAAAGAAATCTTACGTAAAAAAATGGATGCTCAAAAGAAATTAAATGAGAAAAATCTTGATGAAAAGCAATCTGTTTTACCAAAACCTTTACCTAAACTTGAAGACATAATGGGAAGTGCTGATTTAGAAGAAGATCTTGTAAATGAAGAATTGGAAAATCTAAGAAAAGAAAATGAAAGATTAAATGCTGAAGTTAAGAGTTTATCTGAGGATGTAAGTATAAAGGAAGAAAAAATCTTAGTTTTAACAAATTCATTTGTTGGAAAGAGTAATGAATTAGAATTATCAAGGGAACTAGAAGAATTAAAGAAACAAAACGAATTACTTAAAGAGGAACTTGATAAAAAAAATATCATAATAGCTAATAATCAATCTAATGATTTGAATACAAAAGAAGGCTTAAATAAAGTTTCTGATGTGAAAGAAAATTTAAGTGGTGAAAGTAATGAACCTCTATTAGATGAAAAGGTCTCAAATAAAGAAATTAAAATAAAATTTTCGTATGATGACAAAGGAGAATTAGCTTTAAGACTTCGCCTTTTAAATGATCGCATTGCTGAAAAAGATCGTCAAATTACATTAGTAGAGAATGAATTGAATAAATTATCAGAAAAAGATATTGTGGCCGAGAGCTTTACTGTAAAGATAAAAGAAGTTAGAAAAGTTCGTAATGAATATGTTAAACAAGCGAATACTGAATTGGAAGAACTAGCAAAACTTGTTAAGAATAACGAAGAAAAAGTATTATCTAAAAAATCTGCATATGATGAAAAATGCAAAGAAATTGATGCTTTTGAAAAAGAATATAAAGCTTTGCAGTTATCATATTTGGAAAAACAGGAAAAAATCAAAATAAGAACAAAATTAAATGCTGAAAAAGATTCATTATTTGTTATTGTTGATCAAGCAGAAGAGAATTATAAAAAATTACTTCTTAGATATAAGAATACATTAAAGCAAGTTGAAATGCGTATTCAAAAGTTCAATGATGCAGAAAGTGAAATTATTAATTTATATTTAAATCAGTTGAGAGTTGCTAAGACTCAAGAAAATACTGATTACTTGGCTCAAAAAGAAGAGAAGAATAATTTAATGTTAGAACTAGAAGCTTTGTTAAAGAAGATTCATGGAGAGGATAAAGAAGAAAATACTGACTTTGATTCATATGATTTAAACAATCTAAAGAATGAATATTCGAAAGTTCTAGGTAAATTACATATTATTTCAACTAAAATTAAAGAGCGTGAAAAGGTTGAAAAAGTTCTTATTGGTAATGAAAAAGTAGTAAAAGAATATTATGATGCTTTTACGAAAAGAGAAATAGCAATTTTCAATATCAATGAAAATACTAGTAAACTAGAGATTTTAGAAAACAATTCTCAAGAAGAAAAAGCAAATTACATTGAGAAAATAAAGATATTGATCGAAGATGATAAAGAAAAAGTTGATTATTTCACAAAGATAATTGAGAAAGTTAAAGAAGATGAAAAAGTTATTTTCTTTATTTCGTTAATCAATAGTATTGCTGAACTTCAAGAAGCTTTAAGAGAATATAAGAAGAAGGAACAGAGTTTAAAGAATATTATAAATGAATTAGATAAATAGGGATTTATAAATGAAAATTACGATTGGAAAAAGTATTCTTTCTCAATTACCAGACTTTAATATAGTAGCGTTAACAATGGATGTTGAGGCTAAAAATAATGATGAAAAAATTGAGAATTTAATAAAAGAAACTGAAGAAAAAATATATGAGGAGTATTCACTTGAGGAAGTGTTGAATATTCCTCTTATTAAAGAAGGTAGAGATGGATACAAGAAGTTAAAGAAAGATCCTAGTAGGTATCGTTTAGCTTGCGAATCTTTACTAAGAAGATTGGTTAAAGGTAATAAGTTATATAGGATAAACAATCTTGTTGATGTTGGAAATATCTTATCTATCGAGGCTAAAAGAAGCGTGGCTGTTTTAGATTGTGATAAAATAGTTAATGATATATATATAAGATTAGGAACTAGTGATGATATTTATGAAGGAATTGGTAGAGGTATTATTAATGTAGAGAATATTCCTTTGTATGAAGATAATATTGGTCCTTTTGGATCAACAACCTCTGATACTTTAAGAACTTCTGTGACACTTGAGACTAAAAAAGTTTTATTGTTCGTTGTTTGTTTTAGTGAAATGAATATTAATGAGCATAAAGCTTTAGCAATTGATTTATTTAAAAAATATTGCAATGCAAGTAATATTGTTGAGATAACAGTTGATAAAGAAATATAAATAATTTTGGGACGGATATATTATGAATGCAACAAATAATTTTATAAAAGATAAGATGAAGAATGATTTGGAAGAGGGAGTAGTTAATGAAATAGTAACTAGATTTCCTCCTGAGCCTAATGCATATCTTCATATCGGTCATGCAAGAGCTATAGTTACTAATTTTGAATTAGCTAAAAATTTTAATGGCTATACTAATTTAAGATTTGATGATACAAACCCAGCAAAAGAAGATGCTGAATTTGTAGAGGGCATCAAATATGACTTAGAATGGCTTGGATATCATCCAAAGAATGTATATTTTGGTAGTGACTATTTTGAAAAAACTTATGAATTGGCCATTAAATTAATTAAAAAGGGATTAGCATATGTCTGTGATTTAACTCCAGAAGAAATGACTGAATATCGTGGGGATTTTAACACTCCTGGTAAAGAATCACCATATAGAAATAGATCAGTTGAAGAAAACTTAGAACTTTTTGAAAATATGCGTAAAGGTTTATATAATGAAGGTGAAAAAGTTTTAAGAGCAAAAATTGATATGACAAGTCCAAATATCAATATGAGAGATCCTGTTTTCTATCGTATTTTGAAAATTAAACATCATCGTCAAGGAGATAAATGGTGTATTTATCCTATGTATGATTTTGCACATCCAATTCAAGATGCAATAGAAGGTATTACTCATTCATGTTGTAGCTTAGAATATGATAATCATAGACCATTATATGATTGGGTAATTGAAAAATGTGAAATGGAACATGTCCCTCATCAATATGAATTTGGTCGCTTAAATATTACAAATACAATAATGAGCAAAAGATATCTTAAAGCTTTAGTTGATGCTAAAAAAGTAAAGGGATATGATGATCCTCGTATGCCTACATTAGCTGGTTTAAGAAGAAGGGGATATACACCTGAAGCAATTAAGAACTTTATTATTGATACTGGATTATCAAGAACTAATATAACAGTAGAAAATAGCAGTTTAGAGTATTACATTAGGGAGGATTTAAAACTTAAAACTAGTCGTTTAATGGCTGTTAAGAATCCGTTAAAGATTACAATTACAAACTATGAAGAAGGAAAGATTGAATACTTAGATGCTATTAATAATACCGAAAATGAAGAACTAGGTTATCGTAAGATTCCTTTCTCAAGACATTTATACATAGAAAAGGATGATTTCGTTTTAGAAAAACCAAATAAACATTATAAACGCTTAGCTTTAGGATTAGAAGTACGTTTATTTTATGCTTATTTTATTAAAGCAAATGAAGTAAAATATGATGAAAATGGGGAAATAATAGAAGTATTATGTACATATGATGTAAATACAAAGAGCGGTTCTGGATTTAACGAAAGAAAACCTAATGGGACAATTCAATTTGTTGAAGCAACAACAGCTCGTAAGGCAACATTTAATATGTTTGAACCATTAATTGTTGATGAAGATTCTTCAAAAGATATAACTGAAAGAGTTAATCCAAATTCATGGCATACATTTGAAGGTTATATCGAAAACTATAAAGACCAATTTGAACCTTTAGAAAAATATCAATTAATTCGAGATGGTTATTATGTAGTTGATTATGATTCAAAAGATGAACATTTAGTTTTCAACTGCGTTGTTGAATTAAAGTCTTCAATTAAATAATACTTTTATAAAAAAGATATAAATGGATAATAAAGAGACATTAAATAATAAAGATAAGGATAATATAAATAATAATTTAAACCAAAGTGAATTAGATAGTTCTAGTATAGGACTTAATGAAGAACAACTAAAAGCAGCTACTGCGGTTAATGGTCCCGTGATTGTATTTGCTGGTGCGGGAAGTGGAAAAACAAGGACTTTGACCTTTAGAGTTGCCTATATGATTTTGAATAAAAAGATAAGTCCATATAATATATTAGCAATAACTTTTACTAACAAAGCCACAAATGAAATGAGAGAAAGGTTGAATAGTTTTTTAGATATAAATGCTAAAGCTTTAACTATTAATACTTTTCATTCATTGTGTGCAAGAATATTAAGAATTGATATCGAAGCAATAGGATATAAGCGTGATTTTACTATATTAGATGAAGAGGATCAATTGAAAGTTATTTCTGATGTAGTTAAAGAATTGAATTATGACAAATCAAAAGCTAAAAATTTTCAAAAACAAATTAATTACAATAAATGTTTTATGACTGAACCTAATTCCAATGATCATGAACTTAATAAAGTGTATGAAGTATATGAACAAAGAATGAAGGAAGAGAATCTTTTAGATTATGAAGATTTATTACTAAAGGTTTATGAATTATTTACTAAATGTCCAGAAGTTTTATTTAAGTATCAAAATAAATATAAATACATTTTAGTAGATGAATTTCAAGATACTAATTTAATTCAATATAAGATTCTAAAAATGTTAGCATTAAAAGAACGTAATTTGTTTGTTGTTGGGGATGATGACCAAAGTATATATAGTTTCAGAGGAACTAATTACGGCAATGTTGAGTTGTTTAAGGAAGATTTCCCTGAATATCAGTTGTTCACTTTGTGTCGTAATTACCGTTCTAGTCAAACTATTTTAGATGTTGCTAATCGTTTGATTAGCAATAATGTTAATAGAGAAGCAAAACAAATGTTTACTGATATCTCTGGAAATGCTGATGATGTAGTGATTCATCAAGCTGATACTCAAACAAAAGAGGCAGAATTTATAGTTAATACTATTTATTCCTTGAAGGGAGCTTATAATTCATATGCTGATTTTGCGGTTTTGTATCGAAGTTCGGTTTTACTTAGAAACATTGAATTAGAATTAATAAGAAGAGGTATTCCTTATAAAGTATTTGGAGGAGTGTCATATCTACGACGTAAAGAAATCAAGGATGCTATTGCTTATTTAAAACTAATGCTTAATCATAATGATTTAAATAGTTTTAAAAGAATAGTTAATGTTCCTTCAAGAGGTATTGGGGAAGTAACATTAAAAACTTTATTACAAATAAAATCTACATATAGATTAAATATACTAGAAGCCATTGAAATGGCAGAAACTGTAATTCCAAAAAAGAGATATTCTGAGTTATTAAAGCTAAAGAATTTAATTGAAAAATATACTTTGAGAATTGAAAGTGATTATCTTTTAGCAATGTTTGATGATTTTATTAACGAAATTGGATATGTAGATTATTTAAAAGAAACATATGATAATAATGAAGCGGAAGACAGAATAGCAAACTTGAATGAATTTAAGAGTATATTACTTTCAATTGATGCTAAAGGGTTAGAACAAGACAAAATTGAAAAAGTAAGAGAAGCTTTTGATGAAGCTGTTTTATCAGATAGTTATTTACAAAATCAAAATGAAAGTTGGGAAGGTGTGACGCTTTCAACGATTCATTCTGTGAAAGGCTTAGAGTTTAAATATGTCTTTTTAATAGGAATGGAAGATAGTATTTTCCCAAATAGATTTAGAATTCAAAGTGATAGTGAGCTAGAAGAAGAAAGAAGAATTTGCTATGTAGCAATAACAAGAGCTAAAGAAAAGCTATTTATTACTCATACTAAGACTAGACTTTTATATGGAAATACGTTTTCAAATAAACTATCAATGTTTGTTAATGAGGCTTTGGGAACTAATGAAAATAAAGATGTCTTAGATGTTTCTGTTAATAATAATTCATTATCAACTTATAAAAAATATAGTTATAAAGAATCATTAAATGTAAATACTACTAATAAAACAGACATAACAAATACTAAGATGCCGAGTATAATTAATAAAACAAAAATAAAAAATTCGAACGTAGAGTATAAAATAGGTGATGAAGTGATTCATAGTAAATTCGGTGAAGGAATCATACTAGGAATTAAAAATGGAATTGGTAATATTTTCTTTACTAAGGAAAAATGCTCAAAAAGTATATTATTAACTCATCCATCAATTACTAAAAAATAAATAACTTATAATAATAAAATTACAGGTATCTTTACCTGTAATTAATTTATAAAGAATAGGTGAATAAAATGCAATTAAATCAAAAATATATTGACATAAAAGGTGCAAGAGAAAACAACTTAAAGAACATAAATATTAAAATACCAAAAGACAAATTAGTAGTTATGACAGGTCTTTCAGGTTCAGGAAAAACTTCTCTTGCTTTCGATACAATATACGCAGAAGGACAAAGAAGATATGTGGAAAGTTTATCAACATATGCGAGAATGTTTTTGGATAATGTCGATAAACCTGATGTTGATTCTATTGAAGGACTATCTCCATCAATATCGATTGATCAAAAGACTACTAGTAAAAATCCACGTTCAACTGTGGGTACTGTCACGGAAATTTTTGATTATCTAAGATTGCTTTATGCGAGAATTGGAAAGGCATATTGTCCTGATCATAATATTCTAATTTCCTCACAGACTATTACTCAAATCGTTGAAAAAATATTTGAACACGAAGAAAATAGTAAGTTAATAATCTATAGTCCAATAGTATATGCCCAAAAGGGAACACATGAAAAAACTCTTAATTTAATTAGGAAAGATGGTTTTAGCAAAGTAAGAGTTGATGGTGAGATTTTAGATATTGAAGATGAGATAGTATTAGATAAGAATATAAAACATAATATTGACATTATTGTTGATAGAATTAAAATCAAATTAGAATCTAAGAGCAGAATATATGCTTCAATTGAAACAGCTTTAAAGTATGGAGATGGAAAAGTAAAGGTGGATATTGAAGGTGAGGAAAATATATACAGTGAACATTTAGCTTGCCCTTATTGTGATTTTTCTATTCCTAATTTAGAACCAAGATTATTTTCATTTAATGCTCCTTTTGGTGCATGCGATGTGTGTAAAGGATTAGGTTTTTTGAAACAAATAGATTTAACAGAAGTGGTACCAAATGAAGATTTAACAATCAATCAAGGTGCTCTTAGATATTATAAAAATATAATGAAAACTGATAACATTGAGTGGCAAACATTTGATATATTGTTGAAACATTATAATATTAATAGAGATATTCCGTTTAAAGATTTAAGTGATTTTGACAAAGATATTATTTTTCATGGTTCTAAAGAACCAATTAGTTATCAAATTACAACATCTGGTGACAATACCTTTAGAAAAGTAAAACATATTGAGGGAGTAGTTGATCTAATTGTTAGAAGATACAATGAAACAAATTCAAGCTTCCAAAGAGAGTATTATGACTCATATTTGAAAGAAGATATATGTCCAGAATGTAATGGTAAACGATTAAACAAAGTAGCTCTAAGTGTAGTAATTGGCGAAAAAAATATAATCGAGTTTACAGAATTAACTGTAATTGAAGCGCTAGAATTCCTTAATAATATAGAGTTATCAGAACATGAACTACAAATTGCTAATCTTGTTTTAAAAGAAATTAAAGCTAGGTTACAATTCCTAGTAAATGTAGGGTTAGAATACTTAACATTATCACGTGCCGCTGCAACTTTATCTGGTGGTGAATCTCAAAGAATAAGATTAGCTACACAAATCGGATCTCATCTAACAGGTGTCTTATATGTATTAGATGAGCCATCTATTGGTTTACATCAAAGAGATAATGAGAAATTAATACATACATTGAAAAATATGAGAGACATTGGGAATACTTTAATTGTTGTGGAACATGATGATGAAATAATGAGAGAAGCTGATTATTTAATTGATATTGGACCAGGTGCTGGTGTTCATGGAGGTAATGTCATTGCGGCAGGAACTCCGGAGGAAGTATGTAATTGCGAAAATAGTATTACAGGTGATTATTTATCTGGAAGAAAAAAGATTGAAATACCAACTCATAGAAGAGACGGAAATGGTAATGATATTGAGATAATTGGCGCTAGTGAAAATAATTTAAAGAATATAAATGTTTTAATTAAAGGTGGATGTTTGAATGTAGTTACTGGTGTATCTGGTAGTGGAAAATCAACATTAGTTAATGAAATATTATTAAAACATGTTAATAAAGTATTATATAAAAGTAAGGCTAATCCAGGCAAGTTTGAAGAAATTAAAGGATTAGATAAATTTGATAGAGTAATTGATATCAATCAGTCACCAATTGGTAGAACACCAAGAAGTAACCCCGCAACTTATACAAAAGTCTTTGATAATATTAGAGATCTTTATGCAGAAACTGTTGATGCAAAAATGAAAGGTTATAATAAAGGAAGATTTTCTTTTAATGTAAAAGGCGGAAGATGTGAAAGATGCGGTGGTGACGGAATGATTAGAATAGAAATGCATTTCTTGCCAGATGTTTATGTCCCTTGTGAAGAATGCCATGGCAGAAGGTATAATAGTGAAACTTTAGAGGTGAAATACAAAGATAAGTCAATTGCTGATGTCTTAGATATGACAGTTGATGAAGCTTGTGAATTCTTTAAGAACATTCCAACGATTTCTCCAAAGTTGGAAACAATGAAAAATGTGGGACTTAATTATATTAAGCTCGGTCAAAGTGCAACTACCCTATCAGGTGGTGAGGCTCAAAGAGTAAAACTTTCGAGTGAGCTTTATAAGCGAATAAGCTCAAAAACGCTTTATTTATTAGATGAACCAACAACAGGATTACATGCAGATGATGTAAAAAGACTCCTTGATGTAATAAAATATATAGTTGATAATGGGGCAACTGTGGTTATAATAGAGCATAATTTGGATGTGATTAAGTGCGCAGATTACATTATAGATTTAGGACCTGAAGGTGGAAATAAAGGTGGAGAAGTAGTTGCTTATGGAAGACCAGAGGAAGTAATTATGAATGAAAAATCATATACTGGAAAGTTCTTAAGGAGAGTTTTAAATACAGAGAAATAAATTAAAAATAAAAAAGTGTCCTTTTTTGTTATTTTTAGTGTAATAATTATAGCAACAAATTCATTAGTGATTTCTCATAGTAAAAAAGCGAGGAAAGTGAAGAATATTAAAAACTTTAAATTTGAAAAACAAAATTATAAAAAAAAGATTAATAGTATTTTTGATTACTTAATTTGTTTATTAATGATAGTTATTGCTGATGTATTATTTGTCATTATGAGAGATAGTGACTATTATAATGATTATGCTTTATTAGGCGTTCTAGTTTCAAATGCAATTTATGTTTATGGTTTAGTTGTCAAAAATAACGTTGTAAAGATTACTGGTTATTTATCTATGATAATTGTGATAATATTCTTTAGAAAAGAAGTTGATAATAACTATAGTGAATATTATTTTGATGAATGGATAAAAGTAATATTTACAAATAAGATTGTTTTCTTAAATGTCTTTGGTAATATAGGTTTATATATTCCTTTAGTATATTTATTGGAAAAATATAATTTAGACAAACATGAATCAAAAATGTATTTTAAAGAAACTAGCATTTGGACTATAGGTATAATTGTTATCGGAATATCAATAATGTTTGAATTAATACAGTATCTATTAAAATTGGGAATATTTGATTTTATGGATATTGTTTTGAATGTTACTGGTGTTTTGTTGCTAATTATTATACAAGAGGTTGGAGAATGGCAAAAGAGACAAAACAAGAAAAACAAGAAAAACAAAAAAAACAAGAAAAACAAAATTCGAGTAAATTAAACTATGAAGATTTAAATTTAGAAAAAAAACTAAAAGAGTATCAAAATCTATCAAGAGAAAAGCAAAAAAAATATAATGGATCTTTTAAAAAAGAAGATATTGTCTTTGAAAAAGTATTTGTAACTTTAAATGATAGTTTAAAAATAATTATAACAGGGAAGAGTATAAAACTTGGGGTAATAAGATTGAAAAATGTAGTATTGAGAGAAATATTGAGGATTTTTATTTCACTATTGATATTAATATCCGTTACCGGATTAATGCAATGGATACAAAGTGAAGATTTAATTTATATTGTGATAAGTATATTATTTATAATAGTATTTGAGAAAGTTGGTTACTGGATAATTAATAGATTCTTATTTATATATAAGTACAAGTCATTTGGGCTTATTATGTTGGTTCCTACTCTTATATCATTTATACTAGTATGTATAGTCATTCCTAATATTGAAATAAAAAGCATTTGGGCATTATTAGGAACAATGATATTATACTTAATATTTAGACGAATAATGTTTAGCTTTATTAAGCAAAAAGGAACAATAGTAATAAGAAGAGAATAGAAAATACAGAAAATATAGAAAATATAGAAAATATAGAAAATAAAAATATAAAGATAATTATAATATATAAATAGTTAGGAGAAAAAAATGTTTGATGTTTTAATAATTGGTTCTGGCCCTTCAGGGATGACTTGTGCAATTTATGCCAAGAGATTTAATCTTAAAGTCGGGATTTTTGAGAATGAATGTCCTGGTGGTGAAGTAGTAAAGAATAGTGCGATACAAAACTATCCTGGTTTTTCATCAATTGATGGGACAGATTTAGCAATGAAGATGTTTTCTCAAATGACAGAATTAGGAGTAGAATATCTAGGTGAAAAAATTATCAAAATAGAGAAAAAAGCGGAATGTTATTTTGAAGTACATACAAGTGAAGGATTAATTTATAAATCTAAATCAGTTGTAGTAGCTACAGGAACAAGAGATAGAACCTTAGGTCTTGAAAGTGAAGAAAAGTATTTTTATAATGGAATTTCGTGGTGTGCCGTTTGTGATGGTCCTATATATAAAGATATGGAAGTTGCGGTTGTTGGGGGAGGCTTGAGTGCTATATCATCTGCTTTAACTTTAGCTAGAACATCAAAGAAAGTTCACTTAATTCATAGAAGAGATGAATTTCGTGGAGAAAAAGTGGACTTAGAAAAATTAAAGTCATTGGACAATGTTATAATACATACAAATTCTCAAATTATTAAAATGGAGAATAGAAATAACGAAAGAAAATTAGATACATTAACTATTCAGAATAAAGAAGGTAATACCAAAGAAATAAGTGTGGCTTGTTTATTTGAATGTGTTGGAAAGCTTCCAAATAATCAATTCTTATCAGAAGATATTGAATTAGATAATGAAGGTTTTATAATTGTTGATGAAGATATGCAAACTAGTGTGAAAGGAATATTTGCATGTGGAGATATAATTAGCAAGAAAGTGCGTCAAATTGCTACAGCAGTAAATGATGGTGCTATTGCGGGTATAAGTGCAAATAAATATGTAAATTAATATGTCATTTTCGAGTGAAGTAAAGAAAGAATTAGGGATGATTCAGGCGGATTTATGTTGCCAAAAAGCCGAATTGTATGGAATAATTAGATATAAAGCACAACTTGTTATTCAAAGAAATCATTTTGGTATTCAAATATCTACAACTTTAAATGTTGTGGCAAGAAGGATAATTAGTTTATTTAGAAATATATACAATATTAAATCTGAACTATTAGCTTATAAGCGTATGAATCTAGATTATAAAGTTAAATATGTTTTATCTTTTAATGAAGGTGAAAAAGAATTCTTAAAGGATTTAGGAATATTAAATTCAGACAACACAATTAGAGAAGATTTTAATCGTAATATTATTAAATGTGATGAATGCAAAAAAAGTTTAATGAGAGGACTTTTTATGTGCCAAGGTTCTGTGAATGATCCAAAGAGCAAAGGGTATCATTTAGAAATGATTATTGATAATGAAGAAGATATTCCTTATTTGATAAAATATTTAGAGGAATACTCAATGACACCAAAAGTTGTTAAAAGATCTAAAGGCAATGTTATATATTTGAAGAAGGCAGAACAAATTGGTGATTTTTTAGGCTTAATTGGCGCTGTGAGCAGTTTGTTTAAGTTTGAGGATGCAAGAATAGAGAAGGACTATTCAAACAATTATAATCGAGTTTTGAACTGTGATATTTCTAATGATCAAAGAGTTCTTATGACAGCTCAAAGACAATTAGATGAAATAAGATACATTGTGTCTATAAAAGGAGATAAAGAGTTTACTCCAAGGTTATTAGATGCCATAAAATTAAGAACACAATATCCTGACTATTCTTTAAGTGAGTTGAGCGAAGTTGCATATGATGTAATAGGAAAAAGAATTACAAAGTCTGGATTAGGACATTGTTTTAGTGATATCCATGATATGTATATTAATTTAAAGGGAAAAAAATAAGATATGAGATTATTTAGAAAATGTCGTAAATTTATTTTTCCTATTGGATTAAATTTAATTTTGGCAGTTATCATATATTTATTCTTTAAGAAGTTTCCTCCAAAAGGAGATAGTATATTAGGAATAATTTTAATTGGTTGTGGGATTGCCACAATAATAGTAACATTAACAATATCAATATCATCTATGCAAATTGTTGTATTTTTCTTGTATGTAACATATCGAATTAGAAAGCTATTTAATAAAAAATTAAGTATGTATAATGATCCATATACTTATAGAGAGTGTCATGAGTTTCTATCATCTGAGGAATTTATCTCAACATGGTTTAGTTATTTACTTGGAACAATTTTGTTTGTTTCAGGACTTATTATTAGAAGTAGTTATATAAATAACATAATACCACAAATGTAAAAAAGTAAGCCAATCGACTTACTTTTTTATTTATGCTTCAAACTTATTCCATGTAATGTGTGGTTTCATGGTCTGTAAATAGAGCAGAGATAGTTATTAATCCAGCAACACCAACAACGGCGTAAATTATTCTTGAAACGACTGTTGATAAGTCATCAAAGATAAATGCTACTAAGTTAAAATCAAATACTCCGATAAGTAACCAATTTATAGCACCAATTATTACAATAACAAGTGCAATTTTTTGTAAAACGTTCATTTTTTGATTCCTCCTTTATATTATTATTTCTCATTTTTTATGTATTATGCATAAATAAGAATTATAGTCATAAAATTAATTGTAAGATACAAATTTTAGATAAAAAATAAAATGGGGAGAATTAAGAATGAAAAAAATTAGTATTATTAAGAAAATGTTTATTTTAATAGTTTGCATAATGACATTTTTTGTCATTAGCTGTAAAGAAGAAACAGAAAAAGAATTTATGGAACTTATGTCTGAAGCTGGATCATATCATATAGAAGGAGTAATGGAAACTCATTACTTAGACACTTCAAAACAAAGTAATTTTAAAGTGTTATATAAATCTGAAAATCAAATAAAGATAGTATTAAAACCAGTTAATAGCAGCGATAGCCAAGTAATTTTAAAGAATAAAGATGGTGTTTATGTCCTTGTCCCAACAATTAACAAAAACTTCAAAATAAAATCAACATGGCCTGATAATGGAAGTTATCCTTATCTATTAACATCATTAACAAAAGACATCGCAAATACATCAAATCCGATAATCACTGAGGATGAAAATACTAAAACAATAGAAACAGAAACAAAACTATACAAAGATGGGGAATCAAACAAGCAAAAGATAATACTTGATAAGGAAACAAATTTACCAAAAGAAGTGATGGTTTTGGATAGTAAAGGAGAATTACATATTAGAGTTGTATTTTCAAAGATAGAATTAGACTGTGAAATAGATGATAAAGAGTTTGTTGTTAATGATTCAATGACAACAATGAGAGGACAAGTAGAAGATGATTTTAATTACGAAAGCAGATCTATAAAATATCCAAAATATTGCCCTGAAGGATCTTCCTTAGCGAAAGAATATACTAACGCAAGTGCTGATGGATTAAATATCAGCAGTATAATGACTTACGATGGAGAAAATAAATTTACAATTGTACAAGAGTATGTTAATGATAAAGAAACAATTACATTTGCTCAAGAAACAGGATATATTATACATGTGCTAGGCACCCCAACAATCGTAAAAGAAAATGGTGTACAAGCATTTTATGAAGGAATTGAATATTTTGTGGCATCAGAAGACTTACCAGTTGATGAAATGATAAAAGTATTAGCAAGTTATATGGTTACGGATGAAGAAAAATAATTTTCAAGTTATATGACTAAACAATAAACAATGAAATAATAGTAATAATATTTTTCTTGATAAAATTTAAATAATTTGGTATAATAAATATGTTATAAAAATATAAGAGATGAAGGTGTAAAATATGAACAATAAATTTAAGAAAAAGAAAACTGTTTCTAAAAAATCAATTATATTCTATTCTTTTATGGGTGTTGTTGTTTTAACATTATTAGCGATTTTAATTGTTAAATTAGCTCAAACTAGAGATGTTAAAAGTTATGATAATCTTGAAATGGTGACAGGACCAGATTTATTCAACTTAGATGAAGAAGAATATTTTGTACTAGTTTATAATTTCAACGGAGAAAAAGAGTATGAAACATTCGATAACAGTGTATTCAAGTATTTAACATTTGAAAGAGATAACGGAAAAGCAACAAGTATATATGGTATGGATATTGATGAAAATCAAAACAAACCATGTATCGTTGGAGATACAGACACTCAATCAGTAAGTAGCGCAAATCAATTCCCTAATAGAAATAACTTAGGTTCAACAGGAGTATTATTCATTCGTGAAAGTAATTTACCTATGTTGTTAGTTATTACTGAAGGTAAAGTATCTGCGTATAAAACAGGCGAAACAGAAATTTTAAACTTTATCAAAGAAGAAATGAAATAAAAACTTATTAAATGATAAATAACTTTTGCATATTATAATTAAAGATATAACATTAGTAATCACAGGAATATTACAAATAATAAATAAAACCCCTTGACAAAATGTTAAATTTTTAGTATTATAATATAGCAATTTGGAGTAGTACTCAAGAGGCTGAAGAGGTGCCCCTGCTAAGGGCATAGATCGGGAAACTGGTGCGAGGGTTCAAATCCCTCCTACTCCGCCATTATAAGATATTTGACTTGTAGTTTAAATAGAGATGTTAAAACTTATCAAGTTACCTAATTTATAAGATTTTGTATCCAAGTGGATGCAATTTTTTTATTTTTAAAGAATCTTAAAGGTTTCATCGACTGAAGGGAGTTTAACATAAACGTATTTTGAGGATGTTTGAAAAAAGTCAATTGATGGGCTTGAACCAAAAAAGAGAACGTTAGAAATATAATAGATTTTGAAGTATAATATTTTAAAAGTAATAATGAGTAACATTCGAATTTAGAATTTATATAGTATAATGTAATCATAAAGGAGATTGCTATAGACGCATATATCGCCGAAGAGAAAAGAAAAAAGCAAGGGAAGCAGAAGAAAACCGAAGCCTAATGTTGTAAGTGTTTGTGAAGAAAAATGTAAACAGAAATGTTTATGATAATAGAACCATAAAATAATAACTCAACTAATAGGTGAGAATAATAATGAATATACAACTTCTAATACCTGTTTTTCAACTGTCTTTAACATTATAATATTAATAGAAACTTAGTATTCACAAAAGTTTCTATTAGTAAAACTTGCAAGGTTACTAGAATTTAAATAAAGGAGAAAATATTATGAATATTAAATTAGCGGAAAATTTACAATTATTAAGAAAACAAAAAGGTAAAACTCAAGAAGAGTTGGCAGAAATATTTGGTGTATCAAGTCAAAGCGTTTCAAAATGGGAATTAGGAATTAACTGTCCTGATATTACAATGCTACCAAAATTAGCAGAATATTATAAAGTATCAATTGATGAATTATTAGGATATAAACCTATGTCATCTATCAACAGTATTTATATTGATGTGAAATCATTAATAGAATCATCAGATAATAAAATTGATGATGCATATAAAATAGCAAGACTTGCTATTGCATCAATTCATGATAAAGAAAGAAAACAAGCTGAAAGATTATTAGTAGGTAAAAGAGATTATAGTTTAGCATATGGTCAAGAAAAAACAGGTTTAACAATATGTTCGGATGAAAGTGTATTTATTTCATCATTTGTTGATATAAGAGACTATGACATAACAACAATAAGAAAAGTAGCAAATTACTTAAATAAAATTAGTGATTTGAATACATTGAAAGTCATATTTGGTTTATTTAATTTACATGTAAAGAATAAAGAATTGAATTCTTTTAGCATTGATGAAATAATGAACGAAACTAAATTAGATGATACTTGTGTAAATAAAGTGTTAAATAACATTGATGTAGTGTTTGATAGAGATGAATTTAACATCACTGGTGTGGAAAAATATACATTAGCTCATTTAGATCAAGTTCCTTTATTAATAACTTTATTAGTTCCTTCAATTGATAAATATAATTATAATATTAAAGATGTTGATTGATACGCAACTAACAGGTGCGATAATTTAAGATAAATCTATTGATTAAATAGTATGATTGATATAAAATATTAGTATAAAAAGACCTTAAACGAAGAAAGGAGTTGATTATTATGAGTAATATGTTTTATAATAAATTAGAAGTAATCATAACCTTTCAGGTATTAACCTTTCAGGTATTAACCTTTTAGGAATGGATAAATAATATCCAGTAGCAAGCCTATATAAAATATAAGCACTTCTAATTTATTAGAGGTGCTTTTTTATTGCTACAAGAAAGGAGGATTGATATAAATGAAAACTGTTATATTACAAAGAAAAGAGGTATTAGACTATTAAATTTGGAATTAACTTAAAACTTTTAAGAGAAAAGAAAAAGTTGTCTCAAGAAAATCTTGCAAGAAAATTACAAATTTCTAGACAGTCAATATCAAAGTGGGAACAAGGTATAAGCTATCCAAGTATTTTATATCTTGTTCCTCTTACTAAAATATTAGAGTGTAGTTTGGAAGAATTATTAAAAGATTTAGAATAAGAAATTTGATGTTATTAGTTAATAATCTAAAGATGTCAAGACTAATTACAACTATCTATTAAATATATTCAATAAAGTAATAATAAGATATTAAAAAAATGATTAAATAAAAAAGCCATTAGTTTTCTTAAACTAATAGCTTTTTATTTGGGTTTTTATAAGTACAACATATATAATTTAATAATACTTTGTTGTAAATGTTTAATATTGAAAGTGATTTCTTTTAATTATAAAGCCTTTATGATATACTATTAGTAAAGAGGAGATACTATGGATTTAAAGGATGTATTATTAAAAAGAAGAAGTGTTAGAAAATTTACAGAACAAGATGTGTGCGAAGAATTGATAGATGAACTTTTACATGCCGCAATGAGTGGTCCAAGTGCATGTAATAAAAAACCTTGGGAGTTCTATGTGATAACTAATAAAGATAAATTAAAAGAATTAAAGGGAGCATCTATGTTTACAAGATTTAACGCTCCACTAGCGATTGTTGTGTGTGGTAATTTATCAAGAGCATTACCGATGAAATTGTCATCATACTGGATACAGGATTGTAGTGCTGCTACGGAAAATATTTTGTTAAGAGCTACAGACTTAGGTTTAGGTGCGGTTTGGTGTGGTATTCATCCTCAAGAGAAAGCAGAGGAAAAGGTAAGGAATTATTTAGAACTTCCTGAGAAACATATTCCGTTAAATATTATATTTATCGGATATCCTGATGAGAATCCTGAACCTAGAAGTCAATATGATGAGAAAAGGGTTCATTACATTTTATAAAGATAATTGTAAATAAAAAAATTATAAAATAATTATAAAAGAATTTAGAAAGGATTAAGTGTAAATAAAATGGTTAAGAATGTAACAATAGATAAAATAACATACGAATTAGATTATCCATTTGCAACTGTCATCTTTTGTGATAAAGATATAACATTTGCTAATATAAGGGCAAAAGTTGAGGATTGTGTGGTGAACTCAATATCTGAAGAAGCATTCGCAGGATGTCAGGAACTAAAAGATGTCTATATAGATTCATTATCTAAGGAAGAGTTTTTGAAGTATATTAGTGCTGATTTTTCTATTGGAGACTATGCATTTAATGAATGTACTAATTTAAAAGAGATTTATATACCTATGTATTATAACGAATTTGGAAGAGGAGCATTTAGATATTGCGCTAAGTTAAGTACGTTTAATTATAATGGTGAAGCATTTATTGGAGAATATTGTTTTGCTAGTTGTAAAGCTTTAGAATCTGTTAATGTTTGTAATTTACCAGAAGGATGCTTTTCTAATTGTAGAAGTTTGAAAAAGTTTATTGTAAGTGATAAAATTGATGAGATAGAAACAGATGCTTTTGAATATTGTGCTAACTTAGAATATGTTTACATTCCTAAATCGGTTAAACATATAGGTCAAACTGTCTTTCGTAATGACTTTAATCTTAAAAAAGTAGAGTTTGAAGACCCAAAAGGTTGGGAGTATACTAGTGCATATCATGATAATAATTTTAAAATTTCTTTTGATAACCCTGAAAAAAATGCTAAATTGTTTATGTCAGAAGACTTTGATGATGGTGTGCTTGGATATAATAAAATCAAATAAGATATTATTATAAACTAAAATAATTACATATAGATATAATTATAAGGATTGAGAGAGTATATATAAAAATGAAAATATATGTGAATCAATAATAAATATGAATAAACTTAATCCATCTTTATTTGATGAAATGTATAGATTTGTATAGTATTTATAGAGCGGATAAGATTGCTGAAAATCACTATGATAAATTATCTATAAAAGCTGATAGTTGCATTAAATGTGGTCATTGTGAATCTAGATGTCCATTTAATGTAAAACAAGAAGATAGAATGGAAGAAATTAATAAATACTTTAAAAGTTTAAAATAATATTGATAAGCTAATTCTAAGAGTTTGATAATATCAAACTCTTTTTTCATATAAATATTATTGTAAAAAATAAATTAAATAAATAGCTAATATATGTTATAATATGACTATATAGCTAATATAAGGAGGATAGTAAATTGGAATTAAGAGATGGAATAATTA
>JAZNJG010000188.1:0-6534 GCA_045577945.1 Bacilli bacterium
AATGAACAGTGGAGGATTTAAATTGATGAAAAGAATATTATTATTGCTATTGATAAGTTTACTAATTGGTTGTGGATCAAGTTCCAATTATTTTTTTACAAATAAGGATTTAGAAAAATATCATTTAAGAGATATAAAAGCTCCAAATGAAAGTAAAGACTATTATTCCACTATTGAGGGGGATAAACTATCCTGTCACATGAATATATCTAATGATATGAAGATATATGAGTTTGTTGGGGAGGTCTTGAGCGCTTTAGAAAATAATAGGTTAATTGCTGCTTTTGGTTATGATAGTACTAATGATAGCAGTGTTAACAAAAGGTTTGTGAGTAAATCTTTAGAGGCAAAACAATATTCATTGACAAACTTGCAACTAAAAGAAAATAGTGTTAGTAATAATGCATATGTAATATATTATACTACTAACTTAGTGGACAATGTATTTAACGATGTATATACAATTTCTATAGTAAGTTATACAAATAACCAACAAGCAATGTTACAAGGATATAATTTGTGTATTTCAATAACTAAGATAGAAATGGGAATTTATTATTATTTAGGATAAAAAAGGTACCCCTAAATCGATATCTGAGAAGATTAAATATATTAAGGTTAATAATTAATCATAATAAATTATTTTAACATACTTAAATCAATTGTTGAGAAAAAGTGGATTTTTTTTAGAAATTTATAGTAAATTGTATGAAATATATTTAAAAAATAAAAAGAGTTAATTTATTTTACTTTATTTAAAAATAATTTAATTTAAAAATTATAGTCGCAAAAAGGAGAATTTATATGTATAAGAGTTTTGATTTACTTAAAAAAATTTATTTTGTTAGAACAGGTGGTTCTGAAGAAGAAAATAAAGCGGCAGATATACTATTAGAAGAATGCAAATCTCTTGGTGTTGATGCAGTAAAGGAAAGTTTTAATGTTGATGGCTATGAGGTAAAGAAAGTATCCTTGTCTTTTTCCGATCCTGATTTTGAAGTTGAATGTGCAGGTGTAGGAATGACTTCTTCAACTCCAGAAGAAGGATTAACTGGTGAATTTGTTTATGTTGATAGTTTAGAAAGTGCAAAGTTTTTAAATTTAGAAAATAAAGTGTGTTTAATTCATTCAAAACTAGTTAACAATAAGATATATAAAGAACTAGTAGATAAGAAGGCATTAGCTTTAATATTATGTACTGGAAGTGTATATGATGATAAGGAATTAGTGGACCTTGATCCATATATGAATCGTGAAAGAAATTATAAATTAGGAAAGATTCCAGCTGTATGTATTAGAATGAAAGACGCAGAAATGATAATCAGAAAGAAACCTAAACTTGCCAAAGTCGTTATGGTTGAAGAGGAATTACAAAAAGAATCTCATAATGTGGTCGCAACAATTGAGGGAACGGACTATCCAAGTGAAATAATCGTCTTCACAGCACATTATGATTCAGTAAGCTATTCAAAAGGAGCTTATGATAATGGAACAGGATCTACTTGTATAATGCAAATGCTTGCTTATTTTAATGAAAATAAGCCAAAGAGAACATTAAAGTTCGTTTGGTGTGGTTCTGAAGAAATGGGCTTACTGGGTTCAATTGCATATGCTAATACTCATAAAGAAGATTTAGAAAAATATAAGTTATGTATAAACGTAGATATGATAGGCGTAACAATTGGATTTGATATTGCGAGAGTTTCAGCAAATAATTCACTAGTTAACTTTATTAATTATTTATCATGTGAAGTTGGTTTCCCAATAAAAGTATCTCAAGGTGTTTATTCATCTGATTCAACACCATTTGCGGATAATGGAGTTCCGGCACTATCATTTGCTAGAATAGCTCCTTCTGGTGGAGCAGTGATTCACTCACGTAAAGATGTGATTGATTATTTAGAACCTAATAATTATTATAAAACATGTGATTTTATCAGCATGTTTGCTGAACGCTTAATAAATAGTAAGGTATTTCCTGTTGAAAGAGAAATTCCTGAAAATGTTAAACTAGACATTGATTATTATTTCCAAAGAAAAGAACGTAAATAAGAAATAATATTGTTGCATATAATATAAGTAATGAGAAGGTAATTATTATGACAAACAACCAAATACTAATTTTAGGTTTTTCGATAATTTCTGTTATGACTGCTCTTGGATCTGCTGTAGTATATTTTTTTAAAGATAAAATCTCTGAAAAAGTAAATACAATATTCCTAGGGTTTGCTTCTGGGGTAATGATAGCAGCTTCGGTTTGGTCTTTATTGCTTCCTGCACTTGATCAAGCAGAATCTTCGGGAATATATGGTAAATTTAGTTTTATTCCTGTAGCAATTGGATTTATTATAGGTGGATTATTTTTAGTTATTATAGATAAGATAATTCCACATTTCCATAAAGGCACTGATGAAGAGGAAGGGCCAAAGAATTCGCTTAAAAAATCCACAAAACTATTCCTCGCTGTTACAATACATAATGTTCCAGAAGGTTTGGCAGTAGGATTTGCTTTCGGTGCAGCTGCTTTAGTTAACGATACTAACGCTTATTTAAGTGCTTTAGCTTTAGCAATTGGTTTAGGAATTCAAAATTTTCCTGAAGGTGCTGCAGTAGCATTACCAATGAAAGAATCTTTAAATAGTAAACATAAAGCATTCTTATTTGGAGCTGCTAGTGGTATTGTAGAACCAATAGCCGCAGTTCTAGGGTTTTTCCTAGCAACAGTATTAACTTCAATTCAACCTTGGCTATTAGCGTTTTCTGCTGGAGCGATGATATTCGTGGTAGCAGAGGATTTAATACCAGATGCTAAATTAGAAACACATCCTCATTTAGGAACCTTTGGGGTTATGATAGGATTTGTGATTATGATGATTCTAGATGTAGCCTTAGGCTAATAACATCAAAATGTAAAATATTAAATAAAAATATAAATTTATATTTTGTATTAATTAGGAGGATATTATTATGAGTTTATATGATTTGATTAATTACTCCGTTTTAGGAGAAAAATATATAAAAGAAATAGGTGCAAAAGGATATATTATAAAACATGATAAAACCGGTGCACAAATTATTGTAATGGAAAATGATGACACAAATAAGACCTTTGGAATAGGTTTTAGAACTCCCCCAAAAGATAGCACTGGGTTACCTCACATCTTAGAACATTCTGTACTATGTGGGTCTAAAAAATTCCCTGTGAAAGAACCTTTTGTTGAATTAATGAAAGGTTCTCTAAATACATTCTTAAATGCTATGACTTTTCCTGATAAAACATTATACCCAGTTTCAAGTTGTAATGATAAAGACTTTCAAAATTTAGTAGAAGTATATCTTGATGCAGTATTTTTCCCAAATATTTATTCAAGAAAAGAAATCTTTATGCAAGAAGGTTGGCATTATGAACTTGATTCATTAGATGGAGAATTAACTTATAATGGCGTAGTGTATAATGAAATGAAAGGGGCATTTTCAAACCCTGGTCAAGTTTTACATAGAGAAATTTTACATACAATGTTTAAAGATAATTGTTACAGTGTAGAATCTGGGGGAAATCCTGATTTTATTACTGATTTAACCTATGAAGATTTTTTAAAGTTTCATAGTGATTATTATCATCCTTCTAATAGTTATATATTCTTATATGGTAAAGCCAATTGGGAAGAAAAATTAAATTGGATAGATAGTGAATATTTATCAAAATTTGAAAAGAAGGATATTGATTCTAAAATATTTCCTCAAAAAGATTTTAAAGAAATGAAACATTCATTACTTGAATATCCTATTGGCGCTGAAGAATCTACAAAAGATAAATCATATACTTCAGTTAATTATATTATTGGGAATTGTCAAGATGCTGTTTTATCTAATGCATTTGAAATTTTATCTTATGTTTTATTTGATGCACCTGGTGCAAAAGTTAAACAAGCTCTTATAGATGCAAAACTAGGAACTGATATTTCTTCAAGTTATCGTGAAGAACTATTGCAACCACTATTTTCTATTGTAGCTAAAGGGGCAGATGTAACAAAAGAACAAGAATTTAAGAACCTAATTGACGAAACTTTAAAAAATATTTTAAAAGAAGGTTTGGATAAAAAAGCTATCTTTGCTGCGATAAACTATTTTGAGTTCAAAAATAGAGAAGCTGATTTTGGAGGTTATTCAAAAGGTTTAATTTATGGTATGACAGCTTTATCAACATGGTTATATGATGGAGATCCATTTGTGAAATTGGAAGTTGATCCAATATTTGAAAAACTAAAAGAATATGTTGAAACAGATTACTATGAAAAGCTAATTAAAGAATATTTATTGGATAATAAAAATATAGGTATAGTAAGTGTAGTTCCTTCAAATAAACTTGGTGAAGAAAACAATAAAAAATTAAAAGAAAAATTAGCAGGAATTAAAAACTCATTAAGTAAAGAAGAACAAGAAAAAGTAATTGAGGAAACAAAATTATTAAAAGAATATCAAAAAGCTCCATCTACTCCAGAAGAGTTATCTACAATCCCAACATTAGAAAGAGAAGACTTAAAAACGGAAATTACACCATTAAACAATAAGGAATATTTCCAAGATGGAATTAAAGTGTTGAATCCAAATCATAATACAAATAATATAGGTTATTTAACTTTATTATTTGATTTAGAAAGAATAAATGAAGATGATTTACCTTATGTAAGTTTATTAACAAGATTCTTAGGTTTATTAAATACTAAAAATTATTCATATCAAGATATCGATGTAGAAATAAATTTAAATAGTGGTGGATTAAGTTTTTCATCATTAACAGTAGATGCACCTGAGCATAAACTTTATTTAACATGCGATGCAAGTGTATTGTATGATAAAATTGATTTTGCATTTAACATGTTTAGCGAAATTATTAATAATACTTTATTCGAAGACAAGAAAAGAATGACAGAATTACTAATGATTCTAAAAGCAAGGGGACAAGGATCTCTTATTGGAAGCGGTCATGTATATTCATTTAATAGAGCTGCATCATATATATCTAAAGTAGCTTATATTAGTGATAGAATTAGTGGTATAGGATTCTATAAAGAAATATTTGATCTTGTTGAAAACTTAGATGAAAATCTAGACAAAATAATTGAAAAACTAAACTATTTGAAGAGTAAAATCTTTAGACAAGAAAATCTATTCATCTGTTATGTAGCTAATGATGAAGGATTAAATAAGATGTTACCATTAGTGAAAGGGTTCAAAGATACATTATCAAGTGAACACTATGAATTTACAGGATTTAGCTTCCAAGAAAACAAGAGAAACGAAGGGTTAAAAACTTCCTCAAATGTTCAATTTGTATCTAGAGCTGGAGACTATAGAAAACACGGATATCAATATACTGGTCAATTAGCAGTGCTTAAAAATATCCTAAATACAGATTACTTATGGGTAAAAGGTAGAGTATTAGGCGGCGCATATGGATGTATGTGTATCTTAAGAAAGAGTGGATTGTTTATGTTTACATCATATAGAGATCCTAAATTAAAAGAAACTAATCAAATATATGATGAGATACTTGATTATCTAAAGAACTTTAAAGCAGATGAAAAAGAAATGACTAAATACATTATTGGAGCCGTTGGAGAGGCAATTACTCCATTATCACCAAGAATGAAAGGTTCAAGAAGTTTATCAGCATATCTTTTAGGAACAACAGAAGAGGAACTAAAGATGAATTTTAATCAAATGGTTAATTGTACAGAAGAAGATATAAAGAATTTATATAATTTAGTTAAAGATGTATTAAGTGATAATGCTTTATGTGTTATTGGAAATGAAACAAAGATAGAAGAGAATAAAGATATCTTTAATGAAGTATATAATTTAATTAAATAATATATAAATTATGAATAAAAAGTGCAAAGGTAATACTTTGTGCTTTTTAATATAATTGTATATAAAAAGTTAATAGAATTTATTGCTTTATCTATTATTTATTGATAAAATAAATTGAAAAATATTTGCAATTTGAGTTTTATTTTTATATTTGGAGAG
This sequence comes from Bacilli bacterium, assembly GCA_045577945.1. GTDB lineage: Bacteria > Bacillota_I > Bacilli_A > ML615J-28 > CAG-698 > CAG-698. Next base: position 6,034 of record JAZNJG010000188.1, read on the forward strand.
GAGAATAAATGATAGAAAAAAACCAAATGATACAAATGGATTTAGATATACATATGACAAAAATGGATTATTAGTATATGCAATAAAAGAAGAACCTAATAAACTTCCTATCACATATGAATATGCATATAGTGATGGTAAGATGAAACTAATGAGAATTAATAAGAATATTGATAATATATCATATCAATTTCTACTAGAATATTTATATGATGAGGATGGAGTAAAAGGATTCTCATATAGATACAGAATCAAAAATAGTACAGAAGTAACCCATAAAATGTATTTATATAAGAAAAACATTCTTGGAGATATAATAGGAATATATGAATATAATAATGATGGAAATAATAACTGTACACTAATAGAAGTAGCAAGTTATAAATATGATGCATATGGAAATCATAAAGTATATAATAGTGAAGGAATAGAAGAAACAAGTAAGTTACATATAGGTAATATTAATCCATTAAGATATAGAGGATATTATTATGATGTCGA